>NZ_JANLOG010000117.1:0-258800 GCF_025466205.1 Pseudomonas sp. 13B_3.2_Bac1 | reverse complement strand
ACAGGGGGTCTTTGTCTTCAGGGAAAGAGCACAAAAAAAGTGGCCACCGCATTCACGGGGCCACTTTTTTCTACAGCGTATTAATGACCGTACACATCAAAGTCGAAGTACTTGTCCTGGACTTTCTTGTACTCGCCATTGGCGCGAATTTCGGTGATGGCCTTGTTGAATTTCTCGGCCAGTTCGGTATCGCCCTTGCGTACGGCAATCCCGGCACCGCCGCCGAAGTACTTGGCGTCTTCGTAGGTCGGGCCGACGAATTCGAAGCCTTTACCGGCGTCGGTCTTCAGGAAACCGTCGCTGAGGTTGACCGAGTCCGCCAGCATCGCGTCGAGACGGCCGGATTTCATGTCCAGGTTGGCTTCCTGTTGCGAGCCATAGCGCACCACTTCAAACCCGGCGTCCTTGGCCATGTCGGTGGCATAGCGGTCGTGGGTACTGGCGCGCAGCACGCCGACTTTCTTGCCCTTGAGCTCGGTCAGCGGGTCTTTGACACCGGAGCCTTCCTTCATCACGAAGCGCGCCGGGGTGTGGTAGTACTTGATGGTGAAATCGACGTTTTTCTTGCGGTCGTCAGTGATGGTCATCGAGGACAGGATCGCGTCGATCTTCTTCACTTTGAGTGCCGGGATCAGGCCATCGAACTCCTGCTCGACCCACACGCATTTGACGTCCATCTGTTTGCACAGGGCATCGCCGATATCGACGTCGAACCCGGTGAGTTTGCCATCAGCGGTTTTCATCGAGAATGGCGGGTAAGCGGCTTCGATCCCCAGACGAATCGGTTTGGCGTCTTCGGCCACAGCGGTCAGGGACAACATCGACAGTGCCAGGGCACCGAACATCACTAGCTTCTTCATTTATTACTCCTGTGTGCGGAGGCTTTTATTGGCAGCTTTCGATAGAACGTTCGGTCATGGCTTTTTGAAAGCAAAAACCGAAGTGGCCGGCAGTCTATGGCGACGCGCACAGGGCAAATTGTGTTTAAGCGACAAATACTTACAGAAAATCGGCGCCACCGTTGACCGGGATCAACGGTGCGCCGACATGGTGCAAAGGCTGTAGGACAAACCCTCGAAAAGGGTACCTATTACTCATGTAGGAGCTGCCGAAGGCTGCGATCTTTTGCTCTTGTTCTTAAAAAAAGTCAAAAGATCGCAGCCTGCGGCAGCTCCTACAAAAGCATTCAGCATTCGCAGGCGATGGGGGTTTTGGCGGCTTGTTCGACGCTCAGCGAAAAGCCTTCATCCAGCCATCCGGTCACGCCGCCGATCATCTCCTTGACCGGGTAACCCAACGCCGCCAGTTTCACCGCTGCCTTATTGGCGCCGTTGCAGTGCGGGCCGGCGCAATAGACCACGAACAGCGTGTTCTTCGAATACTCCGCCAGACCTTCGCTCGTCAGCAAACGTGTCGGGATATTGATGGCCCCCGGCACATGACCGCGCTCGAACGCCAGCGGCCCGCGCACATCGACCAGCACAAAATCGACTTCGCCGGCCTCCTGGCTGCTGAAGACGTCGGAACAATCGGTCTCGAAGGTCAGACGGTTGCTGAAATGCATCAAGGCAATCGCTGACGGTGCGGCAGGAATTTCGCGAACCAGGCTGGTCATGCTGTTTAGCTCCTACATCTGTTGGGGTGTGAACAGACTTTATCGGGCCAGCACTTGGCGCTACAGTGGCGGGCAAGACACTCACCGGGAATTTTCCGCCAAATGCCAAATTCACCTGGATTGGTCGCGATTCTGGCCTACGACGGCCTCTGTACGTTCGAGTTCGGCATCGCCGTGGAGATTTTCGGCCTGGCCCGGCCTGAGTTCGATTTCCCGTGGTACGAGCATCGCATCGTCGCCGTCGACCAAGGGCCGATGCGCGCCATGGGCGGGATTCAGGTACTGGCCGACGGCGGCCTGGAACTACTGGCACAGGCGCGCACCATTATTATTCCCGGTTGGCGTGACCGTGATGCCGAGGTGCCGCCGGCCCTGATCGACGCCTTGCGACAGGCCTACACCCAAGGTGCGCGGCTGCTGTCGATCTGCTCCGGGGTGTTTGTGCTGGCCGCCAGTGGCTTGCTCGACGGCCGCGGCGCGACCACACACTGGCGCTACACCGATGAACTGGCGCGGCGCTTCCCGGCGATTGCGGTGGATCCGGATGTGCTCTACGTCGACTCCGGCCAGTTGATTACCTCGGCGGGCAGCGCCGCCGGGATCGATGCGTGCCTGCATCTGGTGACACGGGATTTCGGTACCCAGGTCGCCAACGCGGTGGCCCGGCGTCTGGTGATGTCGCCACAACGCACTGGCGGTCAGGCACAGTTCATCCCCACGCCGGTCAGCCCGACGCCACGCAACGACTTGTCGCGGGTGATGCAGTGGGCCCGCGAGCGCCTGCACCAACCACTGGAAGTGCGCGATCTGGCCAGCGAAGCGGCCATGAGCGAGCGCACCTTTCTGCGGCGTTTCACCGAGGCCAGTGGGCAATCGCCCAAGGCGTGGCTGCAACACGAACGACTGGCCCGGGCGCGGGAGCTGCTGGAAAGCACCGTGCACAACACCGAACAGATCGCCGAACGCTGCGGTTATCGCTCGGTGGAAAGTTTTCGCGTGGCGTTTCGCAGCGTGGTCGGGGTGCCGCCGTCGGTGTATCGGGAGCGGTTTGGGCGTGGGGTATCAGCCATTTCCTGATGGTGATCTTGAGGACGCTATCGCGAGCAGGCTCACTCCTACAGGGGTAAGCATTCCAAATGCAGGCCTTCGCCTGCTCGCGATGAGGCCGGATCATTCACCCGAGATTTCCGACTTGCGCAACAGATAGGTATCCATGATCCACCCATGCTCAGCCCGGGCAGCCTTGCGCACCCGCTCGATCTCGGCCGCCACATCCTTGAGCTTGCCACTGATCAGGATTTCATCCGGTGTGCCCAGGTAGGCTCCCCAATAAATCTCTGTCTGCTGATCCGCCACATGGCGGTAGGAATCTTCCGCATCGAGCATCACCACCAGACTGTCGGTGTCGCTGACCTGCCCCGCCGCCAGCCGCCGTCCAGTAGTGATTTCAATTGACCGGCCAATGCTGTTCAACGGCACCTTATGTTGCGCGGCCAGCGCCTGAACACTGGTAATCCCGGGGATCACTTCAAACTCGAAAGCACAGCGGCCCGACGCGAGAATCGCCTGCAGGATACGAACGGTGCTGTCGTACAGCGCCGGGTCGCCCCACACGAGGAATCCGCCGCACTGCTCGTCAGCCAATTCTTCATTGATCAGTCGTTCGAAGGTTTCTTGCTTGGCGCGATTCAGATCATCGACCGCGCGGGTGTAGTCCACGTCGCCGCGCGCGCGCTCGGGGCTGTGGGATTCGACGAAGCGATACGCAGGATCGGTGATGTAACGCGCACAGATATCCCGACGCAGATCGATCAGTTTGTCCTTGCTCTGGCCTTTATCCATCAGAAAGAACACGTCCACCTGATTCAGCGCCTTCACCGCCTGCATCGTGATGTAGTCGGGATTGCCGGCGCCGATGCCGATGACCAGCAGTCGTTTCATCAAAGTGCTCCCGCAAGATCGATACCCGGCAAGCGTAGCCGCCAGATGCCGTTGAAGCGCAGCTCAACCACTGACAGCGGTTCAACATCAACGGCGTTGAACGCGGCGCCCTGCATGACCTGCATCAATGCAGCGCGCACCACGAACGGATGGGTGATGGCGACGATGTGCCCCGGCATTCCTTGCAGGCTGGTCAGCCACCGCGCCACGCGTTCGCCCAATTGCATTACCGACTCGCCACCATGGGGTGCCGCCTGTGGATCACTGATCCACGCCTGCAAGGCATCAGCCTCGTGCACTTGCAGATCCTTGATCGCTTGCCCGTGCCAGCGCCCCCAATCGCAATCACGCAGCGCTGGGTCCACTTGCGGCGCCGCACCGAACCATTCGGCCGTCTGGCGGGTGCGCAACTCCGGCCCGCACAACAAAAGGCTGGCATTAGCGAATTGTGTCGCCAGCGCACCGAGCTTCAAAGGCTGATTTTCAACAGGTTCGTTCGTAGGAAAACGCGCCAATTTCTGTGCGACGGTTCGAGCATGGCAAATCAAAGTCAAACGGCTGGATAGCACAACACTGCACTCGATGAACATCAGGTAAATCGGCGGCGAGCGGCCGGTCTTGCGGCAATTGTGCCGCAAACCGGGCCGTTCAGGGGGCCTTGCAAGCTTGCCGTCCAACACACCTAAATAGAAAAAACGGCAATGTCTGACACACCGATGGGCAATGGACTACAAGGGCCGTCGTCATCCGTGTAGGCCTTATGGCACAGGGGTCTGACGTTATTTAAACGCTGAATCGCTACCGTTAAAAATTCACTAGACATGTAACCTGAGTTACATAAATACTGTTTTAACGGATTATGAAACGAATTCAACACCCCCCCCCTTCATCCAGCAGGAGCCCGGATGCCCCCTCTCAGAGACTTGATCACCGATCCCGGCCTGGAGCTGACGCCGTCTGAGCGCAAAGTGATTCGCGCCCTGCTCGACCAGTATCCACGCAATGGCCTGGGTCCGATGGCGCGTCTGGCCGAGCACGCCGGCGTCAGCGATCCGACCATCGTGCGGCTGGTGAAGAAGCTCGGATTCGGTGGTTACGCCGAGTTTCAGGACGCCCTGCTCAGCGACATGGACCACCGTCTGCGTTCGCCGCGCACCCTGCTGCAGCCGCGTTCGCACCTGAACAAGGACGACGCCTGGGGCCATTATCTGGCCGACAGCCAGCGTCTGCTGGTGGAAACCCAAGCCCTGACGCAACCCGAAGACGTGCGCATTCTGCTCGACTGGCTGCTCGACACCCGGCACCAGATCTACTGCTTCGGCGGGCGCTTCAGCAGCCTGATGGCCAACTATCTGCTCAACCACTTGCGGCTGCTTCGGCCCGGCTGTTTTGCCCTGGAAGACAACGCACAACTGCCCGACCGCCTGTTCGATCTGCAACGCCAGGACGTGGTACTGCTGTTTGATTACCGGCGCTATCAGTCCCAGGCCCTGCGGGTGGCCTCGGCGGCGAAGAACAACAACGCGCGGGTGGTGCTGTTCACCGACATCTATGCCTCGCCGCTGCGTGAACTGGCTGACCTGATCATCAGCGCCCCGGTGGAATCGGCCTCACCGTTCGACACCATGGTGCCGGCGCTGGCCCAGGTCGAGGCGCTGATTGCCTGCCTGACCCTGCGCACCCCCGATCTGGCCGATCGCCTGGAAGGCATCGACGCCCTGCGCAACGACTTCAACACCCACCTGCTGGAGGATAAATAAGGATGTTCAGCCTTCCCCACCGCTCGCCGCGGGACTTGCCGTTTGTCACCGACCACACCGCGTTGCTGCTGGTGGACATGCAGCGTGCCTGGCTCGAACCGCAGTACGACCCGCACCTGAACGGCCCGGAAGCCGAATATTTCCTGACCCGCGCGCACATGCAGGTGGTGCCCAACCAGCGCCGGCTGCTCAGCGCCTTTCGCGAAGCGCGGCAGAACGTGCTGCACACGATTATCGAGAGCCTGACCGCCGACGGTCGCGACCGCTCGCTGGATCACAAGCTGTCAGACATGCACCTGCCCAAGGGCAGCACCCAGGCGCGGATCATCGACGACCTGACGCCAGTGGAAAACGAGATCGTGTTGCCGAAAACCTCGTCCGGGGTGTTCAACTCGACCAACATCGATTACGTCCTGCGCAACCTCGAAACCCGCCACCTGATCATCGCCGGCATCGTCACTGACCAGTGCGTCGACATGGCCGTGCGCGATGCCGCCGACCGTGGCTATCTGGTGACGCTGGTCGAAGACGCCTGCGCCACCTACACCCCGGCGCGGCATGACGCCTGCCTCAACGCGATCAAGGGTTACTGCTGGATCACCGACACACAAACCGTGCTCGGCCGCTTGCAGGAGATGCGCCCATGAGCGAGCGCCTGACGCCGTTGCCGATGACCACCATCGTCACCACCGACCTGATCGGCATCACCCGTGGCCGCTCGTTTCCCACCGATCAACTGGAGCATTATCACGCCGCCGGTTGCGGCTGGGTGCCGGCCAACAGTGCATTGACGCCCCAGGACATCATCGCCTCGACCAACCCATGGGGCGCCTATGGTGATTTGCGGTTGATCCCGGATCTGAGCAGCCGCGTCACCGTCGGCAACGGCCCGGACGCCGCGGCACCAGCGCTGGACTTCATCCACGGCGACATTCGCGAGACCGATGGCCGCCCGTGGAGCGCCTGTCCGCGCACGTTGTTGCGCGATGAAATCGAGCGCTATCGCGACAACCTCGGCTTGCAGGTCAACGCCGCGTTCGAACACGAATTCAACCTGCATGCCGGCTTTGCCGAGCATCTGGCGTTTTCCCTCGAAGCCCAGCGTCAGGGCGCCGAATTCGGCGGCTGGCTGCTCAGCGCCCTGCGCGCCGGCGGTGTCGAGCCAGAGATGTTCCTGCCCGAATACGGCAAGCACCAATACGAAATCACCTGCCGCCCGACGCTCGGTGTGGCAGCGGCGGATCGTGCGGTGAACGTGCGTGAGATCACTCGCGAAATCGCCCGGCAAATGGGCGTCGACGTCAGTTTCGCGCCGAAAACCAAGGCCGACGCGGTGTGCAACGGCGTGCACCTGCACGTCAGCCTGCTCGACCTGCAAGGTCTGCCGCTGCTTTACGACGCCGGCACCAGCAACGGTCTGTCGACCCTCGGCCAGCATTGGGCCGCGGGCATCCTGCATTACCTGCCAGCGCTGTGTGCGTTCACCGCGCCGACGCCGGTATCGTATGAACGCCTGCAGCCGCATCACTGGAGCGCGTCCTATGCGTGTCTGGGACAGCAGAACCGTGAAGCGGCGTTGCGCATTTGTCCGACCGTGAGCCTGGGCGGTAAATCCGTGGCCGCGCAGTACAACCTGGAATTCCGCGCCATGGACGCTACCGCCTCGCCGCATCTGGCGATGGCCGCGCTGCTGATTGCCGGACGCCTGGGCATCGAACAGCGCCTGGCGCTGAACGCGATCACCGACGACATTCCCGATTCACTCAACGACGAGCAACGCAAGGCCCGGGGCATCGTTGCCCTGCCCGCCTCGCTGGCGCAGGCGCTGGATTGCCTGCGTGACAGTGCCGCCTTCAATCAATGGCTGCCCAAGCCGTTGCTCGACACTTACCACGCCCTTAAAACCGAGGAACTGGCGCTGACGGAACAGCTCTCGCCCGCTGACCTGTGTGAGCACTATGCACGCCTGTACTGAATCCGCCGAGCAGGGGTTGTACACCCGCCCGGTCTACAACCTGAGCCGCGAAGATTCATCGTATCCGTTGATCCTGGTGTGTGAGCACGCCAGCCGCTACATCCCCGAGGCCCTGAACAATCTGGGCCTGGACGATGCAGCCGCGCGCGAGCACATCGCCTGGGACATCGGCGCACTACAACTGGCTGAAAAGCTCTCGGAGAGACTCGGCGCGACGCTGTTGAGCGCCAACTATTCACGGCTGCTGATCGACCTCAATCGGCCCCGGCATGCCCCCGACAGCATTCCGGCGCAGAGCGAGATTTATCAGGTGCCCGGCAACCGCGACCTGGACGAAGCCACTCGCGAGTACCGGCGCCAGAGCTTGTTCAAACCGTTTCACGCCCGGCTGCAGACCCTGATCGACCAACGCGTCGCACAAGGCCAAGCGGTACGGGTGGTAGGGATTCACAGTTTTACCCCGGTGTATTACGGCCAGCCGCGGCCGCTGGAAGTCGGCGTGCTGTTCGGTCAGGCCAAAACGTACGCCCAGCGGGTGATCGATGGCCTCGGCCAGCACCCGCTGAAAGTCGCAGGCAACCAGCCGTACCGGATTGATCCGCTGGGTGACATGACCGTGCCGGTGCATGGCGATGCCCGAGGACTGGAATCGGTGTTGATCGAGGTGCGCAACGACCTGCTGCGCACTCCGGAAGCGGTATCGCTGTGGGCCGAACGCCTGGCACCGCTGCTGTAAAGACTGCTGACGCTGTAAACGATGGACCGATATAACAACTAAAAACGTTCGATAGGCTGACAAGGAGTTGCGCTTCATGGAAATAGAACAGTTCGGCTACAAACAGGAGTTGAAACGTAGCCTGACACTGACCGACCTGGTGGTGTACGGGATGATCTTCATGATCCCCATCGCCCCGTTTGGCGTGTATGGCTACGTCAATGCCGAGGCACCCGGGATGGTGCCACTGGCTTATATCATCGGCATGGTCGCGATGCTGTTCACTGCACTGAGCTACGGCAGCATGGCCAAGGCGTTTCCGATCGCCGGTTCGGTATATTCCTACGCGCAACGCGGCCTCAATCAACACGTCGGGTTCATCGCCGGCTGGCTGATGCTGCTCGACTACCTGCTGATTCCGCCGCTGCTGTACGTCTACGCGGCAATGGCCCTCAACCATCTGTACCCGGACATTCCGAAGGTCGGTTTCATTCTGGCGTTCCTGGTCAGCGCGACATTCGTCAACCTGCGCGGCATCACCTTCACCGCACGGATGAACATCATTTTCCTGCTGGCGCAGCTGGTGGTGCTGGGGATCTTCCTGTTCTACGCCTGGAATGCCCTGCACAACGGCGGCGGCAACGGCGAGCTGACCCTGGCGCCGCTGTATCACCCGGAAACATTCAACTTCGCTCTGCTGATGCAGGCCGTGTCGATTGCCGTACTGTCGTTCCTCGGCTTCGATGCAATCTCGACCCTGGCTGAAGAAATCAAGGGTGACCCGGGCAAAAGCGTCGGCCGTGCAGCGCTGATCACCCTGGTGGTGATGGGCGTGATTTTCGTCGCGCAAACCTGGATCGCCACCGATCTGGCCGCCGGCATGGGCTTCAAGTCCGCCGACACCGCGTTCTATGAAATCGCCGAAATCGCGGCCGGCAGTTGGCTGGCAACCCTGACCGGTGTTGCAACCGCGCTGGCCTGGGGCGTTGCGGTGGCGATCACCTCGCAAGCCGCGGTGTCGCGCCTGCTGTTCGGCATGGCTCGGGATGGCAAGTTGCCGAAAGTGCTGGCCAAGGTGCACCCGAAGCACAACACCCCGTACCTGAGCATTTATCTGGTGGCGGTGCTGTCGCTGGTGATCTGCTACCTGTTCATCAACTCGGTGGACACCCTGACCTCGCTGGTCAACTTCGGAGCCCTCAGCGGTTTCATGCTGCTGCACCTGACAGTGATCAACTACTACTGGCGTCGGCAGAAGTCCGGTCAGGTGGTGCGCCATCTGATCTGCCCGGTGATCGGCTTCATCATCGTCGCCGCCATCATGTACAACATGGGCGTCGATGCGCAGAAACTCGGCCTGATCTGGATCGCTCTGGGTCTGGTGTACCTGTTCTTCCTGAACAAACTCGGCGCCAGCACCGCGCTGCCTGACCCGAGCAATGGCTGACAAGAAAAAGAGCGGCGTCTGACAACAAATCAGGCGACCGCCGCTTTAAAGCGTGGCAACCGACAGTGATAGTCAGGTTCGGTGGGGATCACCGGACCCTTTGATACAGGAGTGCATCCATGCTGGTCTTACGCCCAGTCGAGCCAACCGACCTGCCGCAATTGCAGCAACTGGCCCGCGACAGTCTGGTCGGCGTTACGTCGCTGCCGGACGACAGCGAACGCCTGCGCGAAAAAATCGCCGGTTCCTGCGCCTCGTTCGACAGCGACATTCAGGCGCAAGGCCCGGAGAACTACTTCTTCGTCCTGGAAGACCTCGACACTCGGCGGCTGGTCGGCTGCTCGGAGATCCTTGCCACTGCCGGTTTCAACGAACCGTTCTACAGCCTGCGCAACCGCCACTTCACCAGTGCCTCGCGGGAGCTGAACATCGAGCACGGGGTGCCGGCGCTGTCGCTGTGTCACGACCTCAACGACCACACCCTGCTGCGCGGTTTTCACATCGACAACGCGCTGGTGCGCAGCGCCTTTTCCGAATTGCTGTCGCGGGCGCGGCTGCTGTTCATCGCCGCTCACGCACAACGTTTCGCCGATGCGGTGATCACCGAAATCGTCGGCTACAGCGACGAGAACGGTCATTCGCCGTTCTGGGATGCACTGGGCAAGCACTTCTTCGACCTGCCCTACGTCGAGGCCGAGCGCCTGTGCGGTCTGCAAAGTCGCACGTTTCTCGCCGAACTGATGCCGCAGTACCCGATTTATGTGCCGATGCTGCCCCTGGCGGCGCAGGAATGCATCGGCCGGATTCACCCGGATGGCCAAGAAGCGTTCGACATCCTCGAACGTGAAGGCTTTGAAACCAACAGCTACATCGATCTGTTTGATGCGGGTCCAACCCTGTATGCGCGCACCGCGAACATCCGTTCGATCGCCCACAGCCAGACCGCCACCGTGCGCCAGCAAGCGCCGATCGACGCGCGTGGCCGTTATCTGTTGAGCAACGACGCACTGCACGGCTTCCGGGCCATCGTCGCCGAACTGGATTACCAGCCTGAGCAACCGCTGTCGCTGACGCCGGATCTGTGTGCCGCACTGAAGGTCACCGATGGCAGCACGATCAGGCTGATAGCCCTGTGAACCGCCCCCGGCTGCTCACCCAACGACAGTGCCCGAACAGGCGCGTACAAGGAGTTACCGCATGATCGTCCGTCCGGTCAAAGTCAGCGACCTGCCAGCGCTGATGACCCTGGTGCAACAGGCCGGCCCGGGGTTCACCACCCTGCCGGCCAATGAGGATCGCCTCGCCCACCGGGTGCGCTGGGCCCAGCGCGCGTTCGCCGAACAGGTAGAACGCGCCGATGCCGATTATCTGTTCGTGCTCGAAGACGACGACCTGCGTGTGGTCGGCGTCAGCGCCCTGACCGGCGCGGTCGGCCTGCGCGAGCCGTGGTACAACTACCGGGTCGGCCTGACCGTGAGTTCGGCACCGGATCTGGGCATTTCGCGGCAGATCCCTACACTGTTTCTCAACAATGAGCTGACGGGCCAGTCGGAACTGTGTTCGCTGTTCCTGCACCCTGAACACCGCCAAGGCAGCAACGGTCGATTGCTGTCGTTGGGGCGCCTGCTGTTCGTCGCCGAATTCCCGCAGCTGTTTGGCGAGAAGATGATCGCCGAACTGCGCGGCAGTGCCGATGAGCTCGGTTGCTCGCCGTTCTGGGACAGCCTCGGCCGGCACTTTTTCAAGATGGATTTCAGCCACGCCGACCACTTGTCGGGCCTGGGCAACAAGTCGTTCATCGCCGAACTGATGCCGCGCCAGCCGTTGTACACCTGCATGCTCACCGAGCAGGCGCAAGCGGTCATCGGCCAACCGCACCCCAACACCGAACCGGCGCTGAAGATCCTCCGCGCAGAAGGTTTCACGCATAAGGGCTACATCGACATCTTCGACGGCGGCCCGGTGATCGAAGCGCCGATCGGCGGCATTCGTACCGTGCGCGACAGCCTGGCGCTGACTCTGAGCCTTGGCACGCCGGACGAACAGGCCCCCTTATGGCTGATCCACAACCGTCGCCTGGAGAACTGCCGCATCACCGTGGCCGCCGGTCGTCAGGTCGGCAATACCCTGGTGGTCGACCGCCTCACCGCCAAACGCCTCCAGTTGCAACCGGGCAATTCGGTGCGCGCAGTGCTGCTGCCCAGGCAACAGCAACAGGCGGTAGCGGCCTGAACTCGGGCCCTGCCACTGGAAATCCGCTGATTGCAGATGAAACCTTTCAGCCGCTGGAACCATCATCAACGCCTCACTCGCAAATTCGTCATGAACCTTGACCCATTCGCGTGATAGCCTTTTCATTCTTCGGCGTTGACACCTTTGCTCAAGCCGTTCCATTCCTTTGTATTGGTGGAACTCGTATGACCAGGCTTTCCCATCAAGATTTGCGCCGTAACTTCCGTCAATTGCTGGCTTCGGACACCTGCTACCACACCGCCTCGGTGTTCGATCCGATGTCCGCGCGCATTGCCGCAGACCTGGGTTTTGAAGTGGGGATCCTCGGCGGCTCCGTGGCCTCGTTGCAGGTGCTGGGCGCCCCCGACTTTGCCCTGATCACCCTCAGCGAGTTCGCCGAACAGGCCACCCGCAT
This sequence comes from Pseudomonas sp. 13B_3.2_Bac1, assembly GCF_025466205.1. Classification (NCBI taxonomy): domain Bacteria; kingdom Pseudomonadati; phylum Pseudomonadota; class Gammaproteobacteria; order Pseudomonadales; family Pseudomonadaceae; genus Pseudomonas; species Pseudomonas sp. 13B_3.2_Bac1. Next base: position 246,700 of record NZ_JANLOG010000117.1, on the reverse strand, counting down.
CGGCCGTGTCGCCCAACTGCCGGTGATCGCCGACGCCGACCACGGCTACGGCAACGCCCTTAACGTGATGCGCACCATCGTCGAACTGGAACGCGCCGGCGTCGCCGCCCTGACCATCGAAGACACCCTGCTGCCGGCGCAATTCGGCCGCAAATCCACCGACCTGATCTCGGTCGCCGAAGGCGTCGGCAAGATCCGCGCGGCGCTGGAAGCCCGGGTCGATTCGGAAATGGCGATCATCGCCCGCACCAACGCCGGGATCCTGCCAAATCAGGAAATCATCAGCCGTACCAAGCAATACCAGGCCGCCGGTGCCGATGGCATCTGCATGGTCGGCGTGCAGGACTTCGATCAGCTTGAGCAAATTGCCGAGCACCTGAGCGTCCCGCTGATGCTGGTCACCTACGGCAACCCGGCGCTGCGCGACGACAAGCGCCTGGCTGAACTCGGCGTACGCGTGACCATCGACGGCCATGGCGCCTATTTCGCGGCGATCAAGGCAACGTACGACAGCCTGCGCGAACAGCGGCAGATCTTCACCCAGGCCTCCGACCTGAGCGCCACGGAACTCACGCACACCTACACCCAGCCTGAGGATTACATTCTCTGGGCGAAGGAATACATGAGCGTGAAGGAATGATTGCCCTCTGATCCGAAGAGCCTCGGGCAACTCTAAAGATGGCCGGTAGACGCAATGTCACCGGCCAGTTGCGAGGACAGGCGAATTAATCGCCCTCAACTTCTACCCAGCGATACACACCCACAAACAAACACCAACATTTAACAACAACTACTGAGTTGATATTAACTATCGCCTCCTTATAATCGCAAACCGTTAAACAGCAAAAAGCTTAACACCCGAATATCAAACTTAAATTTATATACCGAGCAATATTCCGCTCAACTCACGACAAGGATTCGTCATGAAAACCGTTACTGCCAATTGGCAAACAACGCCTCTGCTGCGCGCAGAAACCAAAGTCATCAACATGCCAACCAGGTCCGCCCATGCGGCCAACTGCCCGGGCTGGGACGGCCTGCGATTTAACGTCGGCAACCTTCACGAGATCAAGAAACTCCGTACGCTGCCCCCTCAGGCTTAACCCCCGGGGCTGTACCGCAGATGTCAGCGTTCAGGCAACTTCAGCGCTGACATCTGCTGACCAAAACAAAATAACAAACCCTGATTATTGCGCCTGATCAAATATTCGCAAACGTACATTTGACAGCACAAAAACAAAGCGACTTCCCATGATAAAAAACCTGCTCAACCCAGACTTGACGCCTGACCAGCTTATTACCTGCATCAAGACAACAAACATGGGGAACGAAGTAAAGCGTCTGGCCGACCAGTTATCCGAACCTGCAACAGATACCGAGAATTTATCCCGTCACGCCGCGATCATGAAAGCGACGAACATCCACACTGGAACCTTGACGTTATATTGCAACAAAGATGGAAACATCAGCCTTAAGGCACCTGATAACGCACCCGCGCCTGAGCAATTCTATTCCGTACCCGGAAACAGCGTTCTGTTCGCCATCAACGGGCAATCGTATTCCATTCAGCTTTATCGGCTGGACGGTGAATACCTGACTCGCGCAGAGCAGGTGATCGTGGATGCCGAAAATCCGTTGTTCATCGACGGCAGCAAAACGCTGTACGACAGCAATCCCGAAGGAAACGGGCACCCGGCGTTTATCGGCAGCATCAATCTGCCCGATAGAACCGCAGACATCAGTGTGTTCGACCCTCGCTCATTGCGCAAAATCGGCTGGTTCCCTCATGACGACAGCGCCGCGCGCTTTCTGGTGAGTCTTGAATTGCTTGAAGCGGCACAGGACCCCGGAGCCTGCAAAGTGGCCCAGGAGTTGATTTATCACTATCACCCCGCTGTCGCCTGGAAGGCCTTTCAGATGATCAGCAGAACGGATCGACAGACCGCACTGAATTGCGCCCCGCTGTTGAGAAACCTGCAAGACAGTCGCCTGAACCATTTACTCGACCAGTGTGAGGCGGCATGAAACTGCAGACATTTATTGAGCGTATGGCGACTTACGACCTGCAGACGGACAGTTCAAGGATCGTGGAAGATCTGCGTCAACTGGCAACTAACCGCACGTTGTTGAGCGAACACCTCTACACCACGATTCAACAGGACGGTTTCAGTACCAAAAACAGGCTTTACGGGGCCTATGCATTTGTCCTGCACTCCAACGATCTATTTACCGTTCGCCTGGGTTTCTGGTCGCCGGTCACGTCACGGGATGAAAGGGAAACCTTTATCTACGACCTCAACCACAGCCATGACTTCGAACTCTATTGCGTGGGTTACAGCGGTGACGGCTACACCACCGTTTCGCGAGAGATTCTGAATCAGGCGCCGCTGCAGGCTGGCAGAAGGCCCGAATTCGGCGAAGAACGAATCCTTAAACTTATTCCGGGTGAGGTGCTGCACATGCTTCCACTAAAGGAAGTACACAAACAGCTCCCCCCTGAAACGATGTCCGCCTCGCTGAGTTTGCTTATTCATCCTCCGCAGGCAGCCAAAACCGAAGAAGCCTGGTGCTTCGACGACAATCTGGTGCCGACTTATCCCGGCATCGCCCGCCAGGAGACAGCGCTCTATGACAGCCTGCTGTCCCGGCTACAACGTGAGCAGACTTCACTGCTCACTCAATCAGAAAGGAAATCTGTATGAACAAGCAACTCGATAACTGGAACCACACCCCACTGCTGCACGCCGGCGCAAACGTCATCAACACACCGGTTGCAACCGCTGCGGCATCGCCATGTGCAGGCATCATTCCACGTTACAACGTGGGCAACATTCACGAAATCAAGCAGTTCTGGAACATGCCGCAATCCGCTTGATTCTTGCTGGCCCGGCGCACTATGAGGGTCAAGAAGTAGTGCGTCGGCCGGCGTGACGCCATCGCGAGCAGGCTCACTCCTACAGTGGATCTGTGTCGAACACCAATGCTGTGTTCACTGAAGATCCTCTGTGGGAGTGGGCTTGCTCGCGAAAGCGTCAGTTGCAGCACCGTCCAACCGCGGGAGTCAGCGCTTGGCCAGCTCCATGATCATCCGCGACAACAGATAAATCCGTGGCGTCACGCTCGCCACTTCGGCGTATTCCTCCGGCGTATGAATATTGCCGCCGACTATCCCGAAACCATCCAGCGTCGGCGTGCCCACGCCGGCTGACAGGCTGGCATCCGCCGCCCCACCACTGCCCTCCTCGGTCAACTTGCGGCCGATCTCGCCGTAAATCCCCTGGGCCATGGCCATCAAGCGATCCGACTCCGCCGTCTGCGGCATCGGTGGCAACCCGCGCTTGAGGCTGGTGGTCACTTCAGTTTCCGGAATCAGCTTGTCCTGCGACACCCGCGCCAGGTCTTTCTCGATCCGGTCGAATTCTTCCGGCACGGCTGCGCGCACGTCAGCCTTGGCGGTCGCGTGATCCGGGATCACGTTGGTGCGATCTCCGGCCTGGAGCACAGTGAAGTTGATCGTGGTTTTCTTCGCCTCGTCGCCGAGTTTGCCCAACTGCAGAATCTGGTGCGCCGCTTCCATCGCCGCGTTACGCCCCAGTTCCGGTGCGACCCCGGCATGCGCCGCTTTGCCCTTGACCTCGACCAGCGCCGTCGCGCTGCCCTTGCGCCACACCACCAGACCATCGGCCGGCCGCCCCGGTTCGAGGTTGAGGGTCACGTCATGCGCCTTGGCGGTTTTCTTGATCAGGTCGGTGGCGACGTCCGAGCCGGTTTCCTCGCTGGCATCGAGCAGGAAGGTGATTTGCGCGTAGTCCTTGAAGTCGAGATTCTTCAGAATCTTCAAAGCGTAGATCCCGGCGACGATGCCGCCCTTGTCGTCCATCACCCCCGGCCCGTAGGCACGCCCGTCCTTGATGCGGAACGGGCGCTCGGCGGCGGAGCCTTCCTTGAACACCGTGTCCATGTGCGCCATCAGGAGGATTTTCGCTTTGCCGGTGCCTTTGAAAGTGGCCAGCACATGATTGGATTTTTCCGGGGTATTGGGCACCAGCTCGATGGTGGCGCCGAGTTTTTTCAACTCCTCGATGGCGATCTCGCTGACTTGCTTGAGCCCAGGCTCATAGCCGGAACCGGAGTCGATATTGACCAGCCGTTCCAGCAGTTTCAGGGCTTCGGGTTGATACTGTTCGGCGTCGGCCAGCACTTGTTTGTGCGGTTCGGCGAAGGCGCCGGCAGCACTGAAGGCGAGGGACAGGCCGAGGCTGGCGGCCAGCAGGGAGCGGGGGAATGCGAACGTCATGAATCGATCCTTGTTTCGCGTCGGGGGGACTCAAACCGTACCTGACATCGACGCAAGGCTCTATACCGGAAGCGACATCTCTGCGGCCGACACCGAACACTTGTAGGCCTTCGCCTGCTCGCAATAGCGGAGTGTCAGCCGACATCAATGCCGTTGACAGAACGCCTTCGCGAGCAGGCCCGCTCCCACAGGGGACGGCGGTGATAGATCAGACCGAATCGAGCAGCTCCTGCTTCGGCAGATCGTCACTGTTGCAGATCACTCGATTGCGCCCGGTCGCCTTGGCCTCGTACAGCGCCTGATCGGCCTCATTGAGCCAACGGGTTGCGTCGCCATGGCCCGGATCGTAGGCCGCCAGACCAATGCTCAAACTGACCTTGAGCGCCGGATTCTGCTCGTAACCCAGGGTGGCGAAACGCTCGCGCAAGGCTTCCATGGCCTGCGCGGCATTGAACAGCGGCAGGTCGGGCAGGATCACACAGAACTCGTCGCCGCCATAGCGCCCGGCGACATCCGCCGCACGCAGGTTCTGTTTGAGCATCTTGCTCAACTGGCGCAACACGATGTCACCTGCGACGTGGCCATAGGTGTCGTTGATCGCCTTGAAATGGTCGATGTCGATCAACGCAATCGCCGCGCCTTGCTTCTGTCGGCGGCAACGCTGAAATTCGACTTCCAGTTGATCCTTCCAGGCGCCGTGATTGAGCAGCCCGGTTAGGCTGTCAGTGCGACTCAAAGCCAGCAGCTCACGTTTGTGCAGGCCCAGCGTGGAGGCCTGGCGAAAGCAGATCCAGCCCAGCGCCAACGGGTACAGCATCAGCAACGGCAGGCACGCATACAGCTGCAAGGGTGAGGTTTGCGGGATAAACGCCGGGGCGAAAACCACCAGGCCGACGCCGATCCCGAGGATCTGCGCCGCCAGGCCCGCCGCGAGAAAACGCAAACCGCCGATGGCGACATTATTCATCGCCATCATCGAAACGGTGGTGGCGCTGGGCAGCGGATTGAACTGCATGGCGGCGACCCAGAAGCCGCCCATAAAGGCGTCAACCAACAGATTGCGGTGTTCCGCATGGTAAGGAACGCTGGCACGACGGGCCCATTGAAACGCCAGGTGCGGCCAGAGCAAGCCATTGAACAGCATCAACGCCCAGACCCACAGCGGCGGGTCGAGCGGGTACATCGCCGCGCTCACGCACAACAGCCCCAGCACCAGCCCGAGGGTTCGCGATGTATAAAGCCTCCTGGCCAATGAAAGTCCCTTTCCCCCCTTGTTTCGCATAAGGGCCTCGAGCACTCAACGGAACCTGCGAACACCGTCAGACGGATGTGCTGGAAGTCTAACAGGCAGCCGTTAAATAGCCATCACCGGCCAGCCCGCTCCCACAATGCAAATTTTTAGCTATACCTGAAAGGACGAAAACGGAAAAACGACTATAAGAAGGAGGCCCATGCAGACCTACCGAGTGTTGATCATCGGCAGCGGATTTGGCGGCCAATGTGCGGCGGTCAACTTGCTCAAGGCCGGGATCGACGATTTTCGCCTGCTGGAACGTCGGGATTTCTTCGGCGGCACCTGGTGCCAGAACACCTACCCCGGCGCGGCGGTGGATGTGCCATCGCCGCTCTACTCATTGTCGTTTGCACCATTTCCCTGGACGCAGATGTTCGCCGCCCAGGCCGAATTGCATCGCTACACCGAACACGTCATCGAGCGCTTCGGTCTGCGCGAACGCGTGGAGCTGCAAACCAACGTCGAACGCATCGAATGGGACGACGCCGAAAAGCGCTGGGCGGTGCACACCAGCCAAGGGATTTTCTACGCGCAGTTCGTAATCAACGCCTCCGGGCCGTTGAGCCAACCGGTGATCCCACCCTTCCCCGGCCTGGATCGCTTTCAGGGCAAGACGTTTCATACAAACAATTGGGATCACAGCTACGACTACAAGGGTAAACGCGTGGCCATCGTCGGCAGCGGCGCCAGTGCCGCGCAGGTCATTCCGGCGATAGCCCTTGAGGTCGAGCAACTGCACGTGTTCCAGCGCACGCCACATTGGGTGCTGCCGCGCGCCGATCGCCGCTTCGGTCGTTTCCAGCGCTGGCTGCTGGGGGTGAAACCGGCCTACAAGCTGCTGCGCTGGCTACTCTACTGGCAATTCGAAACCCGGGTCATCGCCTTCAAATACTCAAAACCTGCGATTCATTTGGTCCAGCGCCAGGCCCTGCGTTTTCTCAAGCAACAGGTGCCGGACCCGGTATTGCGCGCAAAACTCACCCCGGACTTCACCATCGGTTGCAAGCGCATCCTGCTTTCCAGCACCTATTATCCGGCGCTGACCCGGCCCAACGTCACACTGCACAGCCGCGAGCAAGGCATCGCCGCGCTAGACGAAACCGGCATCCTGACCCAGGACGGTCAACACATCGACGTCGACCTGATTGTCTGGTCCACCGGCTACGACGCCACCGACGGCGTGGTCTCCTATCCGGTGACCGGCAGGCACGGCGTGCAACTCAAGGATGTCTGGGCGCAGTACCCGCGCGCCTACCTGGGCACCAGCCTGCCGGACTTTCCCAACCTGTTTATCGTCACCGGGCCCAACACCGGCATCGGGCATACCTCGGCGCTGTTCATCATCGAAGCGCAGATGAACTACATCCTCGACTGCATCCACACCTTGCAGTCAAAAGGCCTGCACAGCATCGAAGTGCGCCCCGAGGCGGAACGTACCTACACTGCAATGATCCACCGTGAGATGGAACGCACGGTATGGAAGTCCGGTGGCTGTCACAGTTGGTATCAGAGCAAGAGCGGTCATGTGATCGCGATATTTCCGGGCTTCAGTTTCAGCTACTACCGGTTGACCCGGGCGCTGAAACCGGCTGACCACATTCTGTCCTGAACACGTAAAAGGAAGACGTCGATGCTTGTGCTGTTTGTCGCTCTCGCGGTTTTCGTGGCCTGGAGCTGGTTGAGTTACCCGGCGGTCGGGCATTGGCTGTATGACCTGAGCACGGCGCTCGAGGCCAAGTTGTACAAGTTGCACAAAATCGAGGTGCCGATTGCCGAAATGACGGTGTCGACCTGGCAAGGTGGCCCCTATGAAGCGGCCAGCGCGATCCTGATGCTGCACGGCTACAGCGCCGAGAAAAATCTGTGGCTGCGCTTCGCCAGGCACTTTGTCCGCCAGTACCGGGTGATCATCCCGGACCTCGCCGGCCACGGTGAAACCGGGTTCAAGGCCGGTGGCGGCTACGACATTCCGCTGCAGGCCAAGCGCATGATCCAGCTGCTCGACGTCTGCGGCGTGGAGAAGGTCCACGTGATCGGCAACTCGATGGGCGGCTACATCGCGGCGTGGCTGGCAGCGACCTACCCGGAGCGGATCGCCTCGGTGGCGCTGATCGACCCGGCCGGCGTCACCGCGCCGGAAGCCAGCGACATGGAGCGCCATCTGGCTCGTGGGCATAACCCGTTCCTGATCAATTCGAGGGAAGAGTTCCGGCAGTTTTATGCCATGACCATGGCCTCGCCGCCATGGGTGCCCGGGCTGGTACTGGACGCCATCGCCCAACGTTACCAACGTCAGCGTGATGAACTGGAAGAGATCTTCCGCGACTTTCGTGCCAGCCCGCCGATGGAGCCGAAACTGGCCGAGATCAAATGCCCGGCTTTGCTGTTGTGGGGCCGCAAGGATCGCTTGATCGACGTCAGCAGCGTGCCGGTGTGGAGCAAGGGTATCGCCAATCTGCGGGTCGAAGTGTGGGACGGCGTCGGGCACATGCCGATGGTCGAACAGCCGGGGAATACTGCGCGGTTGTATCGGGAGTTTCTGGGCAATCAGCGATGACAGCCACCACAGTCCTTGTGGCGAGGGCGCTTGCTCCCGCTGGGGCGCGAAGCGGCCCTGATCCAGCGAAAGCGACTTGCCTGCCTCGACACGGCACCAATCTCAGGTCTGCTGCGCAGCCCAGCGGGAGCAAGCTCCCTCGCCACAAAAAACCGTCCCGGCGACAAAGATTCGGAAGGTCGGAATGAACATTCTCTACGACGAACGCCTCGATGGCCCGCTACCGGAGGTGAACAAGGCTGAACTGCTGAAAACCCTGCAGCACGCCGTTCCGGACCTCGACATTCTCTGGCGCGAAGACGAACTCAAGCCGTACGAGTGCGACGGCCTCTCGGCCTACCGCACCACGCCAATGCTGGTGGCCCTGCCCCGGCGACTCGATCAGGTGCAGGCCCTGCTCAAGCTCTGTCATCAACACAACGTGCCGGTGGTTGCCCGTGGCGCCGGCACCGGGTTGTCGGGCGGCGCGCTGCCGCTGGAAAAAGGCCTGCTGCTGGTGATGGCGCGGTTCAACAACATCCTGCACATCGACCCGGCGGCCCGCACCGCGCGGGTTCAACCCGGGGTGCGCAATCTGGCGATTTCTCAGGCAGCCGCGCCGTTCGGCCTGTATTACGCGCCGGACCCGTCTTCGCAGATTGCCTGCTCGATCGGCGGCAACGTCGCGGAAAACGCCGGTGGCGTGCATTGCCTCAAATACGGTCTGACCGTGCACAACCTGCTGAAAATCGAAGTGCTGACCATCGAAGGCGAACGCCTGACGCTGGGCAGCGACGCCCTCGATTCGCCGGGTTTCGATTTGCTGGCGCTGTTCACCGGTTCCGAGGGATTGCTGGGGATCATCACCGAAGTGACGGTCAAACTGCTGCCCAGACCGCAGGTCGCCAAAGTGCTGCTGGCCAGTTTCGACTCGGTGGAAAAGGCTGGCCGTGCCGTGGCTGACATCATCGCCGCGGGGATCATTCCCGGTGGCCTGGAGATGATGGACAACCTCGCCATCCGCGCCGCCGAAGACTTCATCCACGCCGGTTACCCGGTCGATGCCGAGGCAATCCTGTTGTGCGAACTCGATGGCGTCGAAGCCGATGTCCACGACGATTGCCTGCGGGTCCGCGAGGTCATGACCCGGGCCGGTGCCAGCGAAGTGCGTCAGGCCCGCGATGAAGCCGAGCGCGTGCGCTTCTGGGCCGGGCGCAAAAACGCTTTTCCGGCGATCGGTCGCTTGTCGCCGGACTACTACTGCATGGACGGCACCATCCCGCGCCGCGAGTTGCCCGGCGTGCTGCAAGGCATCGCCCGCCTTGGCGCCGAATACGGCTTGCGCGTGGCCAACGTGTTCCATGCCGGCGACGGCAACATGCACCCATTGATCCTGTTCGACGCCAACCAACCGGGCGAACTGCATCGCGCTGAAGCGCTGGGCGGGAAGATTCTCGAACTGTGCGTGCAGGTCGGCGGCAGCATCACCGGCGAACACGGGGTCGGCCGCGAGAAAATCAATCAGATGTGCGCGCAGTTCAACAGCGCTGAACTGACGCTGTTCCACGCGGTAAAAGCCGCGTTCGACCCGCAAGGCCTGCTCAATCCCGGCAAGAACATCCCGACCCTGCATCGCTGCGCGGAATTCGGCGCCATGCACATTCATGCCGGGCAACTGCCATTCCCCGAACTGGAGCGCTTCTGATGGCTGATTTCGACGCCAGCGGCGCGCTGCTCGATCAGGTCAACGCGGCCCGGGCCAACGCCACGCCGTTGAAGATTCAGGGCGGCAACAGCAAGGCGTTTCTCGGTCGCGAAGTGGCCGGTGAAGTGCTCGACGTTCGCACGCATCGCGGCATCGTGCGCTATGAACCGACGGAGCTGGTGGTCAGCGTGCGCGCCGGTACGCCGTTACGCGAATTGCTGGCGGCGCTCGACGCGGCCGGGCAGATGTTGCCGTGCGAGCCGCCGGCCTTCGGCGACAGCGCCACGGTGGGCGGGATGATTGCCTGCGGTTTATCCGGGCCACGGCGGCCATGGTCAGGTTCGGTGCGCGATTTTGTTCTCGGCACTCGGGTCATCACCGGGCTCGGCCAACACCTGCGCTTCGGTGGCGAGGTGATGAAAAACGTCGCCGGCTACGACCTCTCGCGCCTGTTGACCGGCAGTTTCGGCTGCCTCGGCGTGCTCACCGAAGTGTCGCTGAAAGTCCTGCCGAAACCGCGCCAGTGCCTGAGCATCCGCCTCGACCTCGATTGCGCCCGGGCGCTGGCGCGGCTTGCCGAGTGGGGCCAGCAACCGTTGCCGATCAGCGGCGCCTGTCATGACGGGCAAAGCCTGTATCTGCGCCTTGAGGGTGGCGAAGGCTCGGTAACCGCTGCGCATCAACGCCTCGGCGGCGAACCGCTGGACTCGGCTTTCTGGCGCGACTTGAACGAGCAACGCCTGGACTTTTTCGACGAAGGCCTGCCGCTCTGGCGCCTGTCACTGCCGAACAATCTCGGGCCGCAGGACTTGCCCGGCCAGCAGTTGATCGACTGGGCCGGTGCGCAACGCTGGCTGAAATCCGATCACGAACACATCCAGATCCTCGCCCAGGAACTCGGCGGGCACGCCACCTGCTTCACTCATGGCGCCAGCGACACACCGTTCCAGCCGCTGCCGCGCACGCTGATGCGTTATCACCGGCAACTCAAGGCGCAACTCGACCCGCAAGGGCTGTTCAACCCCGGCCGGATGTACGCGGAGTTTTAGCCATGCAAACCACCCTCAGCGAACAGTCCCGACGCCTGCCGCGCGCCGCCGAGGCAGAAAAGATCCTCCGCACCTGCGTGCATTGCGGGTTTTGCAACGCCACCTGTCCGACCTACCAGTTGCTCGGCGATGAACTCGACGGGCCGCGCGGACGCATCTATCTGATCAAGCAAGTGCTCGAAGGCGCAGCGGCCACCGCGCAGACGCAGTTGCATCTGGATCGCTGCCTATCGTGCCGCAACTGCGAAACCACCTGCCCTTCCGGTGTCGACTATCACAACCTGCTGGATATCGGGCGGGCGGTGGTCGATCAAGCGGTGCTGCGCTCAGCCGCCCAGCGCTTGTTGCGCGAGGGCTTGCGCGCACTGGCGCCGAATCCCGGCGTGTTCAAGGGCTTGCTGCGGGTCGGCACGACGTTCCGGCCTTTGCTGCCGCGCCTGTTCGAAAGCAAATTGCCGCAGCGCTCGTCAGCATCCGGCTCACGCCCTGCTCCGCGCCATGCGCGGCGGGTGCTGTTGCTCGAAGGCTGCGTGCAACCGGGCCTGTCGCCGAACACCAACGACGCGACAGCGCGGGTGCTCGATCGACTGGGGATCAGCGTCACCCCGGTGGCCGAGGCCGGTTGCTGTGGCGCACTGGACTATCACCTCGACGCCCAGGCCAAAGGCCTCGATCGCGCGCGGCAGAACATCGATGCCTGGTGGCCGCACCTGGAAAACGGCGCCGAAGCCATCGTGCAGACGGCCAGCGGTTGCGGCGCCTTCATCAAGGATTACGGGCATTTGCTGGCGCAGGATCCGCGCTACGCCGACAAGGCGCGGCAGATCAGCGAACGGACACTGGATCTGGTGCAGATGCTCGCGCAGGAACCTCTGGAGACAGTGTGCGCCGCCAGCCAACGCCGGATCGCCGTGCATTGCCCCTGCACTCTGCAACATGCGCTGAAACTCGGCGGCGCGGTGGAGACACTGTTGACCCGGCTGGGCTTCAACCTCACGGCGGTGCCGGACGGGCATTTGTGCTGCGGTTCGGCCGGCACCTATTCGCTGACGCAACCGACCCTTGCCCGGCAACTGCGCGACAACCGCCTCAACGCCTTGGAGAGCGATCGCCCGGACCTGATCGTCACCTCCAACATCGGTTGCCAGAATCATCTGGCCGGCGCCGGGCGCACCCAGGTTTTGCACTGGATCGAACTGGTGGATCAGTCGTTGGCAGAATGAAGTTCGTAGGATTCTTCGTTTGCCGCCGTCCGCGAAGGCTGCGATCTTTTCCTCCATCCATTACGTGACCGTGGCAGGAATTTTTTTCATGACCGTGCAGCCTTTCGTCAGCCCCGACCTGATCCGCCAACGCTTCTCCAAAGCGATGTCCGACATGTACCGCGAAGAAGTGCCGCTGTACGGCGCGCTGATGGAACTGGTGGAACAGACCAATCGCGAAGTGCTCGCCGCTCAGCCGGACATCGCACGGCAGCTCGACAGCACCGGTGAAATCGAACGGCTGGACATGGAACGCCACGGCGCCATCCGCGTCGGCACGGCCAAAGAGCTGGCGACCCTCGCCCGCCTGTTCGCGATGATGGGCATGCAACCGGTGGGTTATTACGACCTGACTCCGGCGGGTGTGCCGGTGCACTCCACGGCGTTTCGCGCAGTGCATGAAGCGGCGCTGCAGATCAGTCCGTTTCGGGTGTTCACCTCGTTGCTGCGCTTGGAACTGATCGAGGATCCCGAGCTCCGCGCGTTTGCCGAATCGGTGCTGAACCAGCGTTCGATCTTTACCCCTACGGCATTGCGGCTGATCGAGCAGGCTGAGTCAGCTGGTGGGCTGAATGAGGATGACGCGGCGCAATTCGTCCTACAGGCACTGGAGACCTTTCGCTGGCATCACAGCGCAACCGTCACCGCCGCGCAGTACCAGACCCTTAGCGCCCAGCACCGTTTGATCGCTGATGTGGTGGCGTTCAAAGGCCCGCACATCAATCACCTGACCCCGCGCACCCTGGACATCGACATCGTCCAGGCGCAGATGCCGCTACATGGCATCACCCCGAAAGCAGTGATCGAAGGCCCGCCGCGCCGGCAATGCCCGATCCTCCTGCGCCAGACCAGTTTCAAAGCGCTCGACGAGCCGATTGCCTTCACCGATCAGACTGATACCCACGGCAGCCACAGCGCGCGCTTCGGCGAAATCGAACAACGCGGTGCGGCGCTGACTCCCAAGGGGCGAGCGCTGTATGACCGTTTGCTGAATGCCGCCCGCGATGAACTCGGTGACTTCCCCAACGAAGGCAACGCCGCACGCTACAACGCGCTGATGACTCAGCACTTTGGCGAATTTCCTGACAGCGTCGACGGCATGCGTGAACAGGGACTGGCGTACTTTCGCTACTTCCCTACGGAAAAAGGCCTGGCAGCGGGTAGCCTTAAGTCGGCATCGCTGGAGGATTTGCTCCGCGATGGCCATGTGAAAGCTGAACCGTTGGTGTACGAAGATTTCCTGCCGGTGAGTGCGGCGGGGATTTTTCAGTCGAACCTTGGGGATGCCGCGCAGACACACTATGGCGAACACTCAAACCGTCAGGCATTCGAACAGGCCTTGGGCCGCGCGACCATTGATGAGCTGGGGTTGTACGCTGAGACGCAGCGGCGCTCGATTGAAGAATGTGCGCAAGTACTAGGGTTGAAGCTGATCTGACTGTGGCGAGGGAGCTTGCTCCCGCTGGGCTGCGAAGCGGCCCTCGTTTTGGCAGCGCTGCGCACTCCAGCGGGAGCAAGCTCCCTCGCCACAAAATCAATGTTGCTATCAGCGCAACCGCGACAACAGCGCGAACGCCGTCTCCTCCGAAGATGCCGGATTCTGCCCCGTCAGCAACAACCCGTCTTCACGGGTATAGCTCGACCAATCGGCGCCCTTGGAGAAAATCCCGCCCTTGGCCTTGAGCTCATCCTCCACCAGAAACGGCACCACGTTGGTCAGCCCTACCGCCTCCTCTTCGCTGTTGGTGAAACCGGTCACCTGCTTACCGTTGACCAGCGGCTGACTGTCCGCACCTTTGACATGGCGCAGCACACCAGGCGCATGACACACCGCCGCGACTGGTTTGCCACTGTTGTAAAACGCTTCAATCAACGCAATCGAATGGCGGTCTTCAGCCAGATCCCACAGCGGGCCGTGGCCGCCGGGATAGAACACCGCATCGAAATCAGCAGCCTTCACCGTGTCCAGTTTGACCGTGGAGGACAGTGCCGACTGGGCGGCGGAATCCTTGCGAAAGCGCTCGGTCGCGGCGGTCTGCGCGTCCGGTTCGTCACTCTTCGGGTCCAGCGGTGGCTGGCCACCCTTGGGCGAGGCCAGCGTCAGTTGCGCGCCGGCATCCTTGAATACGTAATACGGCGCGGCGAATTCTTCCAGCCAGAAACCGGTTTTCTTGCCGGTATCACCCAATTGATCGTGGGACGTTAAAACCATCAGGATTTTCATATCGTTCTCACTCGCTGTGGGGAAGGTGCGGACGCCGTTGGCGCGGTCGTGAGTGATTGACCGTCGCGCAGGGCGAATCGTTTCAAGCGCTCGACGCTGGCACTTGGCCTTACTGCGCAACTTCTTGCGCACTCGCTCGGCGAAAAAGACTGATCATCGCGCTGTAGGCCTTGACTGGCTTGGCTTACAGCCGAGTGCGCAACTTCTTGCGCAGTACTGCGCAAGAAGTTGCGCACTTTCCTCCTCGATACAGCAAAAAACATCGGTCATAACGCAGGCTAGAGCTGCTTCACCCCCGGCTGCCGGGACCTTCGATAAACCTGGCACGCTCCTTGATAACAGTCAGGCACCCACCGGGCGATTTCGCCTCCCGGGCACCCTAAATTTATCCGCAAGGAGAGCACCCATGGCAACACCAGCGTACATGTCGGTTACCGGCGAAAAACAAGGCCTGATCACTGCCGGCGCCTTCACCGCCGACTCCGTTGGCAACACCTACCAGGAAGGCCACGAAGACCAGGTTATGGTTCAGGCTTTCAGCCACGACGTGATCATCCCGCGTGACCCACAGTCCGGTCAGCCAACCGGTCAGCGCGTTCACAAGCCAGTGATCATCACCAAGGTCTACGACAAGGCTTCGCCTCTGCTGCAAGCTGCTCTGACCTCCGGCGAGCGCATGAGCGAAATCGTTATCCAGTGGTACCGTACTTCGGCTCAAGGTACTCAAGAGCACTACTACACCACCAAACTGGAAGACGCGATCATCGTCGCCATCAACAACAAAATGCACAACTGCCAGGATCCAGGCAACTCGCACTTCACCCACCTGGAAGAAGTGCAGTTCACCTACCGCAAAATCACCTGGACCCACGAAGTATCCGGTACTTCGGGTTCCGATGACTGGCGTGCTCCAGTCGTTTAATTACGGCTGATCGTTACAAGCATCGACCAGCCCTGCTGGTCGATGTTGTTTACGCCCCTCCAGAATTTCGCGTGCGTTGAACCGCCTTGCGGTTGTCGACGAACGCCGCTGTACAGCACGAGGAACAAGGGATGTTCGCGCCGGCCAATGAAACCCACTTTGCCCTGACCATCGAAGGGCTCTCCGCCGATTTTCAGGTATTCACCCTGACCGGCCGGGAAGCCATCAGCCAGCCTTTTGTGTTCGAGGTGGAGCTGGTCAGTGAGCAGCCGTCGCTGGACCTCGAAACCCTGCTGCACAAACCGGCCTTTCTGCAGCTGTCGCCCGATGGCAGCGGCATCCACGGCCAGATCTACCGCGCCGCCCAGGGCGATTCCGGCAAGCGCCTGACGCGCTATTCGGTGACCCTGCGCCCGCAATTCTCGTACCTGGCACACCGCGTCAACCAACGGATCTTCCAGAACCTCACGGTGCCGAAAATCATCGGCATGGTTCTCGAAGAACACGGCATCCAAAGCAACGCCTACGAATTCAAGACCGGTTCGATCTATCCCGAGCGCATCTACTGCGTGCAATACGATGAATCGGACCTGCATTTCATCCAGCGTCTGTGCGAGGAAGAAGGTATTCACTACCACTTCCAGCACAGCGCCACAGCGCACAAGCTCGTCTTCGGCGATGACCAGACGGTGTTCCCGAAACTCAAGCCAGTGGCCTACCAGCAAGACTCCGGCATGGTCGCCAGCAACCCGGTGATCAAGCGTTTCGACCTGCGCCTGGAAACCCGCACCAGCCGTACCACGCGCCGCGATTACGACTTCGAAAAACCGCGCCTGACGCTGGAAAGCGAGAGCCGTGGCGACGCCCTGCCCGATCTCGAAGACTACGACTACCCGGGCCGCTTCATCGACCGCGAGCGCGGCAAGCACCTGGCCAAACGCGCCCTCGAACGTCACCGCAGCGACTTCCAGCTCGCCGAAGGCAAGAGTGATCAGCCACTGCTGGTCAGCGGTCATTTCCTTGCCCTGACCGAACACCCGAAGGCCAAGTGGAACGACCTGTGGCTGCTCACCGAAGTCCTGCACGAAGGCAAACAGCCGCAAGTGCTCGAAGAATCGGTGACCAGCGACACCACCGCGCTGAAAGACGATTTCCATCAGGGCTATCGCAACCGCTTCCAGGCGACCCCGTGGGACGTGCCGAACCGTCCACCGCTGCGCCACCCGAAACCGCGCATCCTCGGCAGCCAGAGCGCCGTGGTCACCGGCCCGAAAGGTGAAGAGATCCATTGCGACCAGTACGGCCGCGTCAAAGTGCAATTCCACTGGGACCGCGAAGGCCAGGCTGACGACAAGACCAGTTGCTGGCTGCGCGTCTCCAGCGCCTGGGCCGGCGCCCAGTACGGCGGCATCGCCATCCCGCGTATCGGCATGGAAGTACTGGTCACCTTCCTTGAAGGCGACCCCGATCAACCGCTGATCAGCGGCTGCCTGTACCACAAGGAAAACACCGTCCCGTATGAGCTGCCGGCGAACAAGACCCGCAGCACCTTCAAGACCCTGAGCTCGATGGGCGGCGGTGGCTACAACGAACTGCGCATCGAAGACAAGAAAGGTCAGGAGCAGATCTACCTGCACGCCCAGCGCGACTGGGACGAAAACATCGAGCACGACCAGAAAATCCGCGTCGGCAACGAACGCCACGACACCGTCGAGCAAAACAGCTACACGGAATTCAAGGCCGAAGAACACCACACCGTCTACGAAGACCGCAAAGTCGAAGCCCGCGCCAACGACCACCTGACCGTGGGTGTCAACCAGCACATCAAGATCGGCACCGGCCAGTTCATCGACGCCGGCCAGGAAATCCACCTGAGCAGCGGCATGAAAGTCGTGCTCGAAGCCGGCGCCGAGCTGACCCTGGTCGGCGGCGGCAGCTTCATCAAGATCGACGCCGGCGGCGTGACCATGAGCGGCCCGACGATCAACATCAACTCCGGCGGTAGCCCCGGCAGCGGCACTCCCGCCGCCCCGCTGATGCCCGGCATCCTCAAACAGGCCGACGCCGACAAGGCCGGCCAGGTCCTGACCCCGGCCCAGATCAACACCCTCAAACGCAACGCGCCGTTCTGCGAAGAATGCGAAAAATGCAAGGCAGGTGCCTGTGCCATCTGATCGACTGACACCCAAGGACTGGCTGGCACAACAGCCGCTGCAGACTGGCGAGCGCCTGTACCTGATCATCAGCGCCGCGAGCGATGTCGACGCGCTGAAAACCCTGTACCTGACCGAACCCACCGCCCAGCTCCTGCCAATCTGGGGCGGCACGCCCTACTCCACTTGGCAACCAGTGATGCCCTACGTCACCGAGCTCAAACCGAACTCGGCGTTCTTGCCGTGGATCGCCGAAACCGACGCCCTCGACTGGGGCTGGCTGGCAGTATCACGCGCCGAACCGAACGACGTGTTCGAGCACCTGCGCAGCCTGACACAGGTGAAGATGCCGGACGGGACCGAAGTGTTTTTCCGGTTCTGGGATGGGCGGCATATTTACCCGATTCTGAAGGGGCTTGGGGAGAAGGCTGGGGAAGTAATGCCGATGTTTGAGCGGTATTTGATTAATGGGCAGACGCTGGAGGTTGGGACACGGGTGTTGCCGAAGGTGAAGGATTGGCCGTGGTGGGAGGTGCCGAAGGATTTGCTGGATGGGTTAGCCAAAGAGAACCCGACGACACTGATCAGCAACCTGATGCAGTGGCTGGAAGAAGATCGCCCGGACATTTACAACGCTTGGCCTGAGCACAACCTGAAGCTGAAAGTCAGCCGTTTCGTGCGCCGCCCGGATGCGCCGAAAAACCTTAAAGAAGCACTGTTAAACCACCTGATTCTGGAGCAAGGCTGATGGATCGCGTTGCCTTTGTTGACAACCAACTGAACACCTTCAAGGACAGTCTGAAGCTGTATCAGGAACAAACCAAAACCTGGTACGCAAGGGCCGCCGACAAGGCCAGTCGAGCCGCAGACCTGCCCTCCCTGCTAGGCATGGAGCGTGTGATCAAGGTTGGCGACACCAGTAAATCGGTGAGCATGACCGACGGTGATTTCTCCTCGAACGTGGCTCAGTGTCCTCTCAAAGGTCCATTGCTGATCGAAAGTAAATTCGAATCGGTCTACGACATCCCGATTGGCGAGATCGAAGTCGAGATCGTCGCGGTGGAAGGTGGTGCGGTCAGCAAAGTCAAACTCGACGCTCAAGGCAAGGCTGAGTGGACCGGAGGTATTCCCGGCAAGTTCTATCAGATCCGCGTTCACAACGAAGTGACACCGGCGCAGATCGACGCCCTCTTCAGCTCCTACAGCGGCGTGACCGCTGATCTGGAAGGTTTCCTGCGTAGAGAGTGGGCCGGGTTCAAGCCGCAATGGTCGAACCTGTCAGCTTCGGGCACCGCGATGGCCATCGGCAATGGCATTCTTGAAGGTGGCTGGGAGGCCATCAAGGGTGTGTGGGATGGCATCAGTCTGGTGCTCGATATCCTGCAAGACCCGAAGAAATTTGCTAAGGATCTTGGGGCTGGTGCTGATGAGCTGATCAAGGTCGCCAAAAGCTCGCCAGATGTCATGAAAAAGGCCATGTTGCTAGCCAGTGACGAAGCCGCATTGTTCCTGCTGGTGCGCAGTGCAGTGATCTGGCTGGCCGGTTTGCCACCCATGAAGATGGCAGGCGACGTGGCGAAAATGACCACAGCGATCGTCGTCGGCATCGCGATCGACATCGTGATTGGTGTGGTACTGACCATCGCAGCCGAAGGCACCGGGATCATCTATCTCGCTGCCCGACTGAAGAAGTACGGTGAGTTGGTTCTCAACGCCGTCATCGGTTTCGTGAAGTCGTTGTTCAAGATCATCAACGGCTTTATGGAATACGTCGCGAAGTACACAGCGGTTGCGGCGCGGGGTGTGACGGCCAAGGTGAGGAATGGTATTTCAGAGTTGCGTTTTGACGGGAAGAAAAACGCCAAACTCGCGGATGGCAAAATAGCCGACGATGCCTCCAAACAGGCAAAAACGCCCGCCGACAAAAGCGCGGAACCGGCAGCCGACACTTGCACCAACGGATGCCCGGTTTCCATGGTTACCGGCGAAGAGCTGTTGACACTGACTGACGGCCAGCTTGACGGTCTGCTGCCGTTTGAATGGACCCGTCTCTACCGAACCAGTGCAGTGGAAATCGATTGTGGTCTGGGTTATGGCTGGAGCCATGCGCTGGCGCATCGCCTCGAGATCAATGGCGGCGAAGTCATCTGGACCGACCACGAAAACCGTTCGACCCCCTTCCCCCTCCCAAGCGAACAACGTCCGGCAATTACCAACAGCCTCTCGAAGGCCGCAATATTTCTTGGAGACGATCCGTCAGAACTGGTTCTGGCGCAGGCGGGCAAACGCCCATCGTTCTACCACTTCCGCTTCAACAGCAAAGGCACAACTCTGATTGCCATCAGCGACAGCTATGGCAATCGGCTGCACGTCACGCGCGATATTCACGGTCGAATCAAGCGCCTCGATAATGGTGCCGGTCGCGCCCTGCTGCTGCGCTACGACCGCAAACACATTATCGCTGTGGACTATCAACAGTTCCTGCCGGCGGACAACCTGGAAGATGCCTGGAACACCGTTCAAACGCTGGTGACATACAGCTATGACGCACAGCACCGTCTGATCGAAGCGAAGAACGCGGCCGGCGAAGCCGAGCGCTATCGCTACAACGAACAGCACGTGATTCTGGAGCGCCAACTGGCGGGCGGCGCAGCCTTCTATTGGGAGTGGGAGAACGAAGGCAAACTGTCTCGCTGCATCCGTCACTGGGCCAATTTCTCGCAGATGGAAGCGCACTACGCCTGGGACGATAAAGGCAGCGTAACGGTAACCAACGCCGACGGCAGCGAAGAGGTCTACACCCACGACGACCAGGCACGGCTGATCAGCAAGGTCGACCCGGACGGCGCCGAACACCTCAAGGCCTATAACGACAAAGGCCAGTTAATCGCGGAAAAGGATCCGTTGGGTGCCGTCACCGAATACCGGTACGACGACAACGGACTGATGACTGCCGTTATCCCGCCGGAAGACGAAGCCACCACGTATGAATACATCAATGGTTTCGTCAGCGATGTTCATCGCGGCAAAGCCAGTTGGAAGTACCAACGCAACCGTCAGGGCGACATCACCCAGCAAATCGACCCGGACGGCAATGCCACGCTATACAGCTACGACGCCCAAGGTCGCCTGCTGGAGATCCGCCACCCCGACGGCAGCCGCCATCAACTCGGCTGGAACAACCTCGGCCAGTTACTGGAAGAGCGCCTGCCGGACGGCGGTCAACGCAAGTATCGCTACGACGCACTGGGTCGGCAAATCACCCGCCAGGAAGAATCCGGCGCCATCACCCAATACCAATGGGATGCGGCCAACCGCCTTGCACAAGTCACGCTGCCGGGCGGTGCAACACGTGCCTTCACCTACAACGCCTATGGCAACGTCACCGCCGAACGTGACGAACTCGGCCGCATCACTCGCTACGAATACGCCGACAACCTTCACCTGGTCAGCCGCCGCATCAATCCGGATGGCAGCCAACTGCGCTACCGCTACGACAACTCGCGTCTGTTGCTCACCGACATCGAAAACGAGCGCGGCGAGCATTATCAACTCGATTACTACTCGAACGGCCTGATCCAACAGGAATCCGGCTTCGACGGTCGTCGCACGGCCTACGAATACGACCTCAACGGCCAGTTGCTGAAGAAAACCGAGTTCGGTGATGACGGCAGTGAACTCGTTACCGAATACCAACGCGATGCCGCTGGCCGTTTGCTAGTCAAAACCCTGCCCGACGGCGAAGAAATTCACTACAGCTACGACGCCCTCGGTCGCCTCGTAAACGTTGACGACGGCCACTGGCCGCTCGCCTACAAGTACGACCTGCAAGACCGCCTCATCGAGGAACACCAAGGCTGGGGCACCCTGCGCTACGAGTACGACAGCGTTGGCCAGCTTAGCCACTGCCGCCTCCCGGATGGCAGCAAACTCGACTACCGCCACCTGTCCGGCGGACGCCTGAGCAGCATCGACCTCAACGGCTCACGTCTGACCGCTCACCAGTTCAGCGCCGGTCGCGAACAACAGCGTCAACAAGGCCTGCTGCTCAGCCAATACCAGTACGACGAACAAGGCCGACTGCAAGCACACACCGTCGGCCAGCGTGATAAAAACCTGTTCCAGCGTCGCTACAACTACGACGTCAACGGCAACCTCGCCGGCATTGATGACAGCCGCAAGGGCAATCGCAGCTACCATTACGACCCGCTCGATCGGCTCATCAGCGTACGCGGCACGACACCGGAAAGCTTCGCCCACGACCCGGCGGGTAACCTGCTCGGTCAGAACAACGAAGGCACGGCCAACCTCGCCAACGTCAAAGGCAACCGTCTGCTGATGCAGGGCGACCGTCATTACGACTACGACGCCTATGGCAACCTGATCCGCGAACGTCGCGGCACCGGCCAGAAACTCGTCACTGAATACCACTACGACTGCCAGCACCGCCTGATCGGCGTCAGCCTGCCGGGCGGCAGCACCGCGTCGTACAAATACGACGCTTTCGGCCGCCGTATCGAGAAGACCGTCGATGGCCAGACTACCGAGTTTCTGTGGCAAGGCGAACGACTGATCGCTGAAAGCGCCGAAAACCGCTACCGCAGCTACATCTATGAGCCCGGTAGCTTCCGTCCACTGGCGATGCTCGATGGCGAAGGCCCGCGCAAAGCCACGCCGTTTTACTACCAACTCGACCACCTCGGCACACCGCAGGAACTCACCGACTACAGTGGCGAGATCATGTGGTCGGCCAAGTACCGCGCCTACGGTAACCTCGCGGCGCTGGACGTCAGCGAGATCGATAACCCGTTGCGCTTCCAGGGTCAGTATTTCGACGCCGAGACGGGGTTACATTACAACCGGCACCGCTACTACAATCCGGGCACTGGGCGGTTTTTGACGCCGGATCCGATCAAGCTTGCAGGCGGTTTGAATAGCTACCAGTACGTGCCTAACCCGACAGGTTGGGTGGATCCATTGGGGTTAAATAGCACTAATTGCCCCAAGAAGGTTGATACAAGCGACTATCAAACACGTAAAGACCTAAGAACAGATGTTTATGATGCAAAGCGCCCAGAAGGTAGGCATGCCACAAAGCACACAAATGCGCAATCGGCAGAACAAGCGAAATCGCTCAGCCTAGGTCAAGGGAGTCGTGACGGAAAACCAGAAGCCTCTTATTTACCGGATATCGCGAATAACGTCAGCGGTTTTGAGAAGCAGGCGGCTTATTCAGCGGTACGCGATGGGAATGTATTTGATCATGGGGGTTCAAGATATATGTTTTATAGATCGGAAACCCCCGTTGGATACAACAATGGCGAACTAACAAACTGGGTTAGGATTGAACTTTCCAAAGCTGGCGAACCTGTCATACACAGTTTCCCGGCCTCACCCGATCAAGTTAAAAAATACATGGGCAATGTAAAATGAGACCAAAACTCAAATATGAACTTCAACCAATTCGAGTGCCAAGCGGTTGGACAGTAACAATCAACAACCTTTTTGAAGTTGAATTAACGCCAGAAACTAGCGACTGGTTCACTTGTTCAGTACTATTGGGCGGAGTGCGTCGAAGTAGCGGGCACTGCTTCGATTCTAGAGTAGAACCAGAGGGCGACCCCAACGGAGAGTTTGTAATTGATTTCCTGAAAATCGATTATGACCAAAAAGGAAAACCAGTTAAAAACTCCGAAGTTTTTCTTGGTGAGTTCAGAACCAAAAGCAAAATTGAATTCATTAAAAAAATAGAATCATTCATGATCGAATCGTGAGATACAGACATTTAAAACCCAGCACTCACCAATACAGCCAAAGCAAATAAAGCAAGAGGGAAAATTTATTTTTCACACCTTACAAAAGACACTGAAAATAAATCCACTCCCTTTTTTTAAAATGCCCTTCTGCTATCCAACCTGAATGGGTAAAGACCTGTAGATACGGCACAACAGATCTTACGACCAAAGGAAATGTGACGCTTTAAACCCCACATTTAATCGGTGGAAATAATGTTAGAAACCAACAAAAAAATAGTACTTAACGGAGAAGATGCTCTCGAAGTCCTTGCAGATATCGAGTTCATATTAATTTCACTGCACAAGATGGGCAGCTATTACTCTGACAAACCAATCGAAGACTACCAAAAAGCCACCACTGACTTCATTGATAACGAAGGAGTCACCCAACGCCTTGCCAGAGTAAGAAAAATTATAAGCAAGAATTTTGATTCGACACTAGGGGATGATGATATGGATGACATTGAGCGCCACATGGAAGGGATTAAATTTTTGAAACCTTAAATAAATTTTCAAACACATAATTCTCAGCAGATTTTTATAGATATAATCCGCAGCGGAGCCCCCATACGCTTATATCTATAATGACAGCGATCAAGGAGACAGATTATTTTCCACAGCACCCATAAATATTGAAAAACAAATCTGTCACAGCTTTAGTCAAAGTATGAAAAATGAAACTTTAACCCAGCCTCGACATACTACCTTCACTGTTATTTCCTATTGACGTAAACAGCGAACAAGATGACACCACAGCAACATTTATAGCGAATATAGACACAAGCAGTGAAAATGAACTAGTCAAACTATTTGACACACTCATTGAGCCAGAATTCAAATGCCGTATAGCGAGTGAACAGCAGTGGTATATCGACACACTCACTTTTTATCTAAATAAAAATGAAAAATTTAACCGAGTACTCTCGGATATCACCACATATCTTGCTGAGGAACCAGCTGATAAGCGCCAATTCATGTCGATTCTTCTAAACTGCCTAAAAAAATACAAAGAAAAAAATTGACGAAAAAACTGGGAGTATTGTTATAAATGGCGTTCGCCCAATTTTCCAAAAACGCCTATACAAATAATGCTGCTGAATGGTGCAACATGCACTCTAGCGACCAAAGGGGACAAGACCAAAGGAATAGATTTATTTTCCGGCTTGCACCTTTTCCTAGCCCAGTTTTTTCAGAAAATAAATCCGTGCCCTTTTTCCCACCGACATTACAGCAATGGGATCACACACTCAAAGGACTGTCCCCTTGAAATACCTGACTCGCCCTCTAACCCTTCTTCTCGCCCTAACCTTCTCACTCAGCGCCACCGCATTATCCCTTCGCTCCGAACAACGCCCAGACGGAACGACGGCCCTGCTACTCACCAATGACCCAGCCCCGGACAGAGCGCCAAAGCTCAACAAGGACCCAGCCATTCGTTCGGCGCTAGTTGATTTCTTTGGCTACCAAACAGGTAGCTACACCAACGACAAAACAATGATCGTGCAACAAGTTCTGGAAGCGCTCGATTCAGAAATGTCGATGTTTGAACAGGGTGTGCCTGCCGGCAGAAAAATGATCACCGCCATGGATGATGGCAACAACGGGTTCGACCGTGGGGCTTTGTTACTGGATGACAAGGGTCAACTGATCGCTGTCGGCTTGGTGAATGGTCATTGCACGGTGAAGTCTCGTGACGAGGCTTTGACCTGTAATGATGCGCCGGACACGGTGCTGACGATCTTCCAGCCGCAAGGCGCGAAAAAAGCTGACGCAGAACCCTTGATTGGCTGGAGCAAGCAGTTGCCACCGCTGTTGGCCATGTGGGCGGAAAGCGATAATCCGGAGCGACGGGCGGCCGCGCAGAAAATTGCGACCATTGAATACGCTGCCACTAACCCGAACCAGGGTTCCTGGACGGCGGCTCAGTTACCCTCCGATTTCCCTAAAGCAATGCTGGCGATGCTGCCGCAACGGGCGCATCTGATCGGTGCGGGTGCTCACGGCGTATTCACCACGCCGGGGATGGAGGGTTCTCCGATTGAGGGTGATTGGGACAAGATTGCCGGACGTCCTCAACATGAGTTTGAGGTCATTCTTCGTACCTTTACCGAATATGCAGATGTCATCGATTTCTATCAGCAGCATGCGAAGGACGCCGAAATCAGCGGCAACCAACAAAAAGCGCTGGTCGAGGGTTACGTCGATGGCGGTACTTACAAAATCGAAATAAGCAATAGAGAAGACGAAGGAACGGTCATCACGCTCTCAGCCTGGAATCAAGAAGTCTGATTCATTCAGTCAGAAGGAGGCGATTTTAATCGCCTCCTTCTTGTATCTCAGAGCTTTTCCAGTTCTTCCTTGGCTCCAGGCGCATAACGACCCACTGCCTTGAGCATCCAGAACTCTGCTTTGGATCGGCTCTTGGGCAGTCCGCCCCGCCCTTGTGCATACATCTTGCCTAATGCCAACTGAGCGTTGCCAAAGTCTGCGTCCGCTGACTGGCGGTAAAGTTTCGCAGCTTCGCGTTCATTGCGTTCAGTTCCACGCCCCTGCTCCAGCATCTGTGCCAATTCATATTGCGAGTACTTGTTACCTTGCAAAGCCGATTTGCGATACCACGCGACAGCGAGCTTTTCATCCTTTTCCACACCGCGCCCGGTGGCCAGCATTTCGGCATAATTGTTTTGACCAGATGCGTCCCCTGCCTCAGCGGCCTTAAGAAACCACCTTGCCGCGGTTACATCGCTCTGTGGAACTTCGTCACCCTCTTCGTAGATGTGAGCCAGTAACATATAGGCCATGACATAACCTCCCTCCGCCGACTGGTTGTAGTACGCCAACGCTTTGTCCATATCCTTGAGATTTTTGATTGATCGGCCGCCGCGATGGTAGATCTGCGCCAGACTGAACTGTGCTTTGGCGTTACCCTGCTCCGCCGCTTTCAGATCCCAATAAACACCTGCATCTTCACCCTCAACACTTCGATCCCAACTTAGTTCCTCAGCAAGTCCGACTTGCGCCTCGGCATTTCCTTGCTCTGCTGCCTTGCGAAACCACTCTTCCGGCATGCCAGGCGACCACTGCTCTACCACCCCGCAAAGGTTCTCCTGAATGGCTTTGCCAAACTGCGTCTGCGCTTCGAGATCACCTGCAACCGCTTGCTCATGCAGATGTTCCGAATTCGGTGTGCACTTCCCTGCCTTCATCCCGTCGTAGAGCTCACGTGGTTCTTGTGCCCATGTATTACATGCGATGAACATAGAAAAGAGGGCAGTACCCACTGCACCAATAGTTTTGAAACTGTTGCTCATTTGTTACTTCCTTGTCGCTTAAAAAATCCAAGAAAATCGGCGGAAAACACTAGGTCGCTTCAATCATCTGATCCGCAACCTCATACTTAACCACCACCCGATTTCGATACAACCTCACCCTCTCCACCAATTCCCCCACCTGCCCCTTCTCCCGCACCTCCCGCCAGATCTCATTCTCCCGATACACCCGCTCCCCCTCCCGCACAAACCGGTGCTTTTCCTGAAACACGTGATACCGATACTCCCGCACCCGATCGCACAACAACTCCCCCTCCAGCTGCGTGTCCCCCACGTTCAACTTCAACTGAAAAGTCCGATCCGTCGGGTTATGCAGTACCAGGTCAACGTAGTTGTAGAAAATTGCCGCGCCGGAACCGAATGGCAGTACTCGCCCTTCGTCCGGGAATGGGTCGAAGCTGTGGTTGGAGCGTTCAACGACTATCAGCGGTGAGTGGATCGCCATCCAGTGGATCAGGTTGCTCAGTTGGCAGATTCCGCCGCCGATACCGCTGCGTGCTTCGCCGAAGGACAGTTCCATGCCTTCGACGTAGCCGCGTTTGCGGGTTGGGCGGCCGACGAGGCGGCAGAAGGAGAAGTGTTCGCCGGGGGCGATGATGAGGCCGTCGATGGCGGCGACGGCGAGTTTCAGGTTGATGACCTTGTTGTGTTGCAGGGCGAGGTCGGAGTCGCCGAGTTTGCGGATGAGTTTCGAGGTGTGTTTGAGGTAGCGGAATGGCAGGCGATCAGCGCTGGCAACAAGGCGCGCGTAGCGTTTGCTGGAGCAGCGCCATGCGATCTGGCGCAACAGTCTTTTTTGCCACACGCGCAGCCAGTACAGGGCCGGGTGGTAGAGGGAGAGTGGTTTCATCCGTGAGGCGACGGCGAAATGCCGTTTCTTCCTTGAAGCGTGCAAAAGGGGTGCGCAGTTTAGCGTACGTCGCGCGCGAGGTGTCTTGGCTCGACACACTTTGACGTGCTTGCTGAACGCCGAATTAAGCTTCAACTAAGCTTGCGTCGCTAGCATCCCGGCCCGAGAGACACCTGTCGCCGATCAACCGCGGATGAGCTTCCCGAATGAGCCAGTTTGATTTACCAGCCGTTACGCAGCCGAATTTCAGTCTTGTATTGGTAAATTACAAAACCCCGGACATCACCCGGATGTGCCTGGAGTTGTTGCGTCAGCACGTTCAGGCGCAGCGCATTCCGGTTTGGGTGGTGGACAATGATTCGGCGGATGCCAGTCTGGATTATTTGCGTTCGCTGGACTGGATCAATCTGATCGAACGTCCCTCCCCCGGCAAAGAAGCGGGACATATTGCGCATGGCAAGGCGCTGGATCTGGCGCTGGAAAAAGTTGAAACCGACTATCTGTTTCTGCTGCACACCGACACCTTTGTCTACGACAAGGAAGTCTTTGCAATGATGCTGCGTGAGTGCATAAAGTCTGCGGACGTCGCCGCAGTCGGGTGTGTCGAACAAATCAATCGTGGGATTGTGAGAGACACCTGGCGGTTAACTTCGCGATTTTGCAAACACTATATTCGCCGGGCGAAAACTGCGTTGGGTTTGCGCAGTAAAGAGCCGAAACCTTATCGGGAAACTCACTTGAAGAGTTTCTGCACTTTGTGGAACGCCAAGTTGATGAAATCCCGGGGACTGCACTTTTGCATGGATGACCGGGTGCCCGGTTATACCCTGCAGGATCGAATGACAGCGTTGGGCTACGGCATCAAGCTGTTGGCGCCGCGCAAGATTTTCCGCTATCTGGATCACATCCAGGCAGGAACCGTCGCAGCTGCTGGAACCTACGGCAAAAACCACCGCCGCACCAAGATGTATGAAGCCACCCTCAAACGTTTTGAGGGGCAGGCATCGGCATAATCGCGAACACAAAAAAGGGCGACTTGAAAGTCGCCCTTTTTTTTATCTGAAATTGTATACATCCGCTCCGAGGAGGTGTTCGCCCAGTGTAATGGCCTGGCAATCCATGCACCGGTAAAGAGCCCTGACACTGGGCGAACGGGAAGGATTTTAATAGAAGTTGGCGGATATGTCGTCATACATAAAGGTAAATTTTATGTACGAAAAAGTTAATAGATATTTATCGACGAAATCCTTTCACGAAACTTTCAAAGCACGGCTCAACTCCTTTCAGATGATTGTTCTCATACAATAAACTGTACAAGAACAACCATCTTGTAGAGTTAATGCTCAGCTTTCATGCTGACTGGTCACTTTTAATACATCGGTATAAGTGACAACTACGCTTTGCCCGACTTTCAGATCTTTCAGCTTGGCTTGAATTTCAGGCTTTTTAACGTCGAGGATTTTCGACTGGCCCGCCGGATTTTCCAGGGTCACCTGATTTTGCTTCAAATCAATTTTGGTGATTTTCAATTGCACCTGAATCTGCCGGTAGGCCTCGCCGCCCGGGTTTTCAGTGCCGGGAGCGTTGCGCAGCTCGCCGCTACGCTCGACCGTGCCAGGCAGACCTTTATCCACATCGGTATCGAGGTAGGCCGCCACGGAACGCTGCACTTCGACTTTGACCAGGTCGCCGACCTTGAGGTTGGCGAGGTTTTTCGCCTTGTCGCTGAGCTGAACATGGACTTGACGACCTTCGGCGCCTTCCAGCACGACCTGATGGTTGGCCGCATCGACGGCCAGCACTTTGGTCGTGACTTGATCGGCTTCGACAGTGGCAGACAGCGGAATATCGGCCGCCATTGCGCCGAAGCTGGTGGCGGACAGAACGGTTGCGAGGGTGATGGCCTTGGCCAGAGCATGGAGCTTCATAAGCGGTACTTTCCCTGTAATGAATGGCAGCACCCGGCGCCGACAAGTGGTTGACGGCGGATGTGCCACTGAGCATAGACGCTGTTCAGGGCTTGGCTGTTGTTTGTGACGGTTCGTCAGGCTTCGGGGTCATCCAGTTCATTGGCGACGTTCACGGCTGGCGAATCCTTGTGCAGATCATCGGCCTTGGCGCGCAGTATCTGCCACTGCTCCAGATCGATCGCGCCTTGGGCGAGCAGGTCGTCGGCGATATGTTGCAGGTCGAGGTAGTGAGCGTCGGGGGATTGCTGCCAGTAGGTCTGATCGTCGAACAGGCGCTGCCACGTGGTGAGGTCGGGGGGTTGCAGGTCGTCGCTCATGGGGGGAGTCCTCGCCGGGGCTTCGAAATGGGCCGGGATTGATCGGTAGAGGATGGTAGACGGGGCGGAGTTCCGGGCAATTGCTCTGTGGGTGACTGTGCCGGGGACTTCGCGAGCAAGCCCGCTCCCACAGGGGTTTGTGTACGAAATTCAGTACCCGGTCATCTCCAGATAGCCGCGCCCGCCATGGCTGCCGTTGATCCGCACCGGCCCTTCCCAGTAAGGGATGCGCAGGTTCATCCAGGCATTGGGATTGAGTGCGTCGAGGCTGATGTCGAGGTGTTTGTCCGGAATGCTGATCGACCAGCGCACCGGCATCTGGCGTCCGGCGACTTTGGCGGTGCCCTGGGCGGTCAGTTTGATCTGCTCGCCGTGCAGGGTTTCGGTCTGCCCGTCGGCGCTGATCCAGGTGCCGGTCAGATAGGGCGCACCATCAGTTTGCCGGGTGCGAAACAGCATCAGCGATTCACCGCTGTCCAGGTGCAGGGAAAACCAGTCCCAGCCGGTCTGATTGGCTGCCAGCGGCTGACTACTCCACTCACGATCCAGCCACGCCGGGCCGCTGACGGTGTAGGTCTGGCCGTCGATTTGCAGGGTGCCGCTGGCCTGAAAAAACGGCTGACTGTAGTAGTACGAGGCCTGGCCCTGTTCGGATTTGCGGCTGAAACCGTTGTCACCTTGTAACACCAGCGGACGACTGGAGGTGAGGTGCAGTTGATAGCTGAAATCTTTATCTCGGGCACTGAGTTGCAGATCCGTCAGCGGATCCTGCGTCTGACTGGCGAAGCGCCAATCATCGATCCACGCCTCGAACGGCGCGACGTTCACCCCGGCCTGCCCCACTCCGCCTCGGGCATAGCGCTCGGCGGCATGATGCGCGGTGGCTGAAGTCACTGCGGCATGCCCGAGCCAGATCGTCTGGTTGGCCCAGCCCGATTGTTGCGCCACGGGTTTCAAGGCGCTGCGAAACAACGTCCATTGCACGCCGAAATCGTGGCCCTGCTGATCCTTGAGATTGGCGGTGACGTACCACCATTCGATGCGAAAACCATCGTGCGCGCCGTGATCCGCCGGGAAGCTGAATACCCGCCCCGGCACCACCGGTGTGAACTGCGCGGCCTGATCGCCGAGTCCCGCAAAACCCTTCTGCTCAGGCATGGGCTGATCGCAACCGCCCAATAGCAACAGCGCGAACAGCAGCGCAACCAGGTTAATCCTCATGGGCAAACGTCCTCAACAGATCCGCCGGTTGCGTGCGATACAACGAATATAGCGGCCACGCCGAGGCCAATAGCGTCGCCAGCAACGCCAGCCCGAGCAACTGCAGCAGTTGCAGCGGAAAGATCCGCAACGGCAAGCGCCAGCCGAACGCCTGCACGTTGATCACCGCATCCAGACACCACGCCAACGCGATCCCCAACGGCAACGCCAGCACCAGTGTCAGCACCGCCAGCAGCCAGGTCTGGCCGAGGTTAAGCAGCATCAACTGACGGCGCGTCACACCCAGCGCCCACAGCGGCGCCAGTTGCCCGAGGCGACTCTGGCTCTGGGTCAGCAGGCTGATGAACAGCGCCACACCGGCCACCGCCAGGGTCAGGCTATTCAGTGCGGCGGTGGCGGCGAAAGTGCGCTCGAATACTTGCACCGACCAACCCTTGAGCCGCGCCTGATCGACGATGCGGCTGTCATCGAGTTGAAAGCGCGTTTGCAGTGCGCGCAAAAACGGCGGGATGTCGGGCGGCGCGATGCGCAAGTTGAAACGGTTCGGCGTCAGTGACGGCCATAGCCGCAGCAAATGATTGCTGTTGACCAGCAGGTGGCCCTTGGGATTGCCGTAGTCGGCGTAGATCCCGACGATTCGCGGTGACCACGCGCCGCCCGGCGTCGGCAAACTCAGATGATCCCCTGCGCGAACCTTCAGGCGTCGCGCCAGTTGTTCGCTGAGCATCACCGCGTCATCAGTTGCCAGATGCGCCCACGGATCACCGGCAATCGCCTCGAGCAACGGCCAGTGTTGGCGATAATAGGGATGATCGATCACCCCGAAGACATCCGCCGGCCACCCCTGCAGGGTCACCGCCACTTGCCAGTTGGGCAGCACCGCGCTGACGCTCGGCTGTTGTTTGAGCCAGGCGTACATTTCGCGGGACTGCGCCGGATTGACCGGGTTGAGGTACAGCTCGGCACTGAGACGTTGTTCGAGCCAGTCGTCGAAGGTCTGGCGAAAACCGGCGGTCATGCTGCCCGCGCCGATGTTCGCCGATAGCGCCAGCAGCAACGCCATCAGCGCCAGACTGAGTGCCGGCAGTTGCTGGCGGCAGTCGGCGAGAAACCACTGGCCGAGTATCGAGCGACTGCGCCCGAGCAAGGGATTGAGCACCGCGCTGAGCACCACCGGCAACGCCAGCGCGGCGCCGAGCAGCAACCCGGCCATCAACACAAACCCGCTACCGAGGCTGTCACCGAACAGCAATGCCAACAGCGCGATCAGGCCCAGCAGCGCCGCCAGCCAACCCTGACGTCGCAACCAGCGCGCATGTTGCAGATGCCAGGCCTGCGGATCCGCCACCGCCAACAGCGGCAGTCGTGCCGCACGCAACAGACTGTTGGCGCCGGCCAGCAACGCGCCGAACAGGCTCAACCCGATACCGCTGAACCACCACCACGGACTCAGGCGCAACTGCCCCGCCACTTCTGCGCCGTACAGACCGCGCAGACTGGCGGCGACATCCGGCAGCAGCACGCTCGCCAGCCAGTAACCGCTGATGACCCCGAACACCCCGCCAACCAACGCCAGCACACCGAGTTCGACGATCAGACAGCCGATCAACATCCGCGCACTGACCCCGCAGGCGCGCAACGTGCGTAGCAGACCACGACGCTGTTCCAGCGCCAGACCGATGGCCGCGTGCACGATGAACAGCCCGACCAGAAAAGAGAGAAATCCCAACGCATCGAGGTTGAGGTGAAAACTCTCGGTCAGGCGCGAAAGATTGTTTTCCTCGGCGCTGCTTTTAAGCTGCAACCGACCGTTGAACCCCGGCGGTAGCTCGGCATGAAAATCCTTGGGCAGTAACAGCCGCGACAGTTGCCCGGGCTGTTCGAGCAGGGTTTGCGCGACACCGATGTCGACCAGCAACACGCCCGGCGCCATGTCCTTTTGTGTGTGCAGCGGCGGCAGGGTCTGGCCGCTGGCGGTTTGCGGCGTGGCGCCTTCGCTGAGGTTCAAGGCCTGCAACGTTTCCGGGGAAATCCACGTGCTGCCCGGCGGTGAGAAGAACTCGACGATGCGCTCGATCGGCATCGCCTGCCCGGCCACCGCAGCGTCCGTCGGCAGCGACACCGGTTCGATGCCCATCAGTTGCAGCCGCTGGTCCTGGTGATCCTTGAGCATCAGCCGGCCTTGCAGCAGCGGCGAGACTGGCCAGCCCGCGCGGCGTAGATCAATGAACCACTGCTGGGTAAACGTCGCCCCACTGGGCGCAACAAGACTGGCCTGCGGTTCGCCTCCAATCATCTGACTGGCCCGGGCGTAACTGTCGCGGGCCTGACTGTTCAGCGCTTCGACCCCGGTCAACAGACTTGTAGCCAGCCACAACCCGGTCAGCACACTGAAAAACTGCACCGGGTGCCGTCGCCAATGACTGAGCAGCGCGCGCAGGGTTTGCCAGAAAACGTTCACGTCAGATGGCCGTTGGACAACACCACGCGCCGCGCCAGGCGTGCCGCCACACGCGGGCTGTGCGTGACCATCAGCAGCGTGGTCGGTGTGTCATCAAGCAGCTCCAGCAACAGACGCAGCACTTCATCACTGGTGGCCTCGTCAAGGCTGCCGGTGGGTTCGTCGGCGAGCAACAATTTTGGCCGTGACGCCAAGGCCCGGGCCAGCGCAACCCGCTGCTGCTGGCCGCCCGACAACTGCTCGGGATAACGCGTGAGCAAATCGCCCAGGCCCAGACGCTGCACCAGATGCGCCTGCCAGCGCGGCTCATGCCGTCCGGCCAGACGCGCCTGAAACGCCAGATTGTCCTCGACCCGCAGACTGCCGATCAGGTTGAACTGCTGGAACACCAGACCGATTTCGGTGCGACGCCAGTCGGCCAGTTGCGCCTCGTTCATCTGCTCCAGCCGATGTTCGCCGCTGTGGATGCTGCCGCGATCGACCTTGTCGAGGCCGGCGATCAGGTGCAGCAAGGTGCTTTTGCCGCTGCCGGATTCGCCCATCAGCGCCAGACTGCTGCCGGGTTCGAGCGTCAGGTCGACGCCTTGCAGCACCGGGAGCGGGCCTTGGGGGGTGAGGTAACTTTTGAAGACGCCTTGAACCTGAAGCATGCCGCCATCCGTTGGGTCAGTGTGGGGCAAGGATAGCGGATAGCGACCTGATTGGATCAGAGGTGTTCGTACTGGCCTCATCGCTGGCAAGCCAGCTCCCACAGGGATTGAGGTGGCTCACAAATACTGGACTCACCATCAAACACTGTGGGAAGTATCTTCAGATCAGTGGTGTTTGAACTGGCCCCATCGCTTGCAGGCAAGCTCCTACAGGGGTTGAGATTGTCCACAAATACCGGGTTCACCCTGAAACACTATGGGAGCTGGCTTGCCAGCGATGAGGCCAGTGAAACCGGCACAAATCTCACTTCCCGGTTGCCACACTGGTCGCAGCCTCCCCCGGCGTGACAATCGTCTTCAGATCAATGTGCTTCCACTCAGGCTTGGCCCCCAACCGCGCATTGAAGCGATAGTTGAAGGTGAAATCGTCCGCGGTCGGCAGCGTCAGCGGTTTGCCATATACCGCCTCGATACCCGCCAGGTCGTAACCCATCAACTGCAGCAGCGTCGGGAAGATGTTGTAGTGGCTGGAGCGATCCTTGTTCTGCGCCAATGCCTGCGTCCAGTCCGGGCCGTGCACCTGATCGCCCTGAATCACCACCAGCGGCACCAGCCCTTCTTCCTCGACCGGATCGCCGCCGCAGTGGGTGTTGAGCCCGGGATTGCCGCGCTCATGCAGGTCCTGGCCGTGATCGGAGGTGTAGATCAGCAGTGCATTGTGCAAATTGGCCTGGGCAAAGACCCGGGCGAAAAACTCGCCGACGTTCCACAGCACGGTGTTTTTGTAGGCGTTGCGGTACAGCACCCAGTCATCCGGCTGGCCGTTGAAACCGTCGCGTTTACCGGTGTCGGCCACTTCGGTGAACTGCCCACGTGGCAAGGTCGGACGATACGCCATGAAGGCGTCGGGGTATTTGTCGTGCACCGGGAAATGCGCGCCGACCTTGTTGATCACCACCAACTCCGGCTGATCATCGTTGAGCAGTTCGATCAGTTTCGCGGCGGCGGCCATGTCGCGATCACGCACACTGGTCTGGTCAAACTGGACGAATTCGTCGATGTCCTTTTTTTCGGTGTCGGTCATCAGATTCTGCAAATTGCCGCCGGTGCGCTGGGCGTCGATGTACACCGTGCGCAACCCGGCTTTTTTCGCGTACTGCCAGATCGACGGCAGCGTGCTGTTGATGCGCATGTAATCGGCGCGAGTGCCGCCGTAGCGCAGGGTGACGTTGGTATCGGCGCTGCAATTGGCAATGGACGCGGCGTAGCCGTAGTTGAAGATGTCGACACCCGGATGCGCCTGCTTGAGGTTGCTGTGCACCCCGAACGGCGTGTTGATGTCCAGGTAATTGCCGGAAATGCTTTCGTCGATGATCAGCACGATGTCGTGATTGATCGCCACGGTGTTGCGCGCCAACGTCACCGGCTCACGCGGGCCGACCGTGTTGTGCAGCGCTTCATAGGCAAACAGGTTCAGATAGGCCAGCGGCGTGTACATGATCGGCAAACCGCGCGCGCCCTCGCCCGCCCGCAGGAACAACACCGTACTCAACAGCAACACGCCACATACCGGCGCTGCCACGCGCAACGCATTGGGCACCACCAGTGCATGACGCGGCTTGAGACCGATACCGAACAGCAACAGCAGCCCGCTGAGCGCGCCATGAATGATCGCGTCGCGATACTGGTAGGCGGCTTCCTGGATGAAGCCGCCAGAGTACACCAGCGACACAAAGCTGCTGTAGCTCAGGTAATCCGCGGTGACCCGGGTATAGACATCAAAAAACACCGCTGAGACAAACAGTGTTATTGCGAACAAGTGGCGAATGAGAGCCTGACGAATATAAGCCGTTAGATATAACGCTAAAGTAAGCGCCAAAAACATCGCGCCAAAAAGAAGTACAGCAAAACCGACACCGATAGCATTTAACCGCTCAATGTAATATTCGGAATAAAGCAGCAAATAAACAATCAAAAGTAATTCTTTGGCATATCTGAACATGGCGATACCGCTCGTGCAAAACGGCAGAGAGTCAAAGGTTTGTCGGTCAGAACCTGACACTAGCACCCAGCCATCAAAGCGCAAGAATTGACTGTATTCTTTAGAAAGCGTCAAAAAACCGGTGACTCAAATCTGACACACGCAAAACGCTAGAAGCCTTTAAATTAAAGACTTACAACCGTTTATCGCTTATTTTAAATCTGAACAAATCTGCAAAAAAACAACAAATCCAATCGCAGCAATGACTTGATGGCCAATCGCCAAAAAGCGCTCAAGTGTTATACAGGTGCAACATGTCATTTTGCTGACACGCTTTCCAAACCCTGCGCTATACCCCTTTTACAGTCTTCTTCCGAACTTCTTCTTTTCGCTCTATCGAGGGTGCGCAGATGGACGTGAGCGTATTTGGCACCGGCTACGTCGGATTAATTCAAGCCGCCGCACTTGCAGATGTAGGGCATCGGGTTTTATGCGTTGATATTGACCCCAACAAGATTAAACAACTGCAACAAGCCGTGCCGCCTATTAGTGAGCCGGGGTTATCCGCTGCGCTGGAAGAAAACATCAAGGCCGGGCGTCTGCTGTTCAGTACCCAGGCCAGCGACGCGGTAGAACATGCCGAACTGATTTTCATCGCCGTGGGCACGCCGGCCGATGAGGACGGTTCCGCCGACCTCAGCCATGTGCTGAACGTGGCCCGGCAGATCGCC
The DNA here is from genome assembly GCF_025466205.1 of Pseudomonas sp. 13B_3.2_Bac1. Taxonomy (NCBI): domain Bacteria; kingdom Pseudomonadati; phylum Pseudomonadota; class Gammaproteobacteria; order Pseudomonadales; family Pseudomonadaceae; genus Pseudomonas; species Pseudomonas sp. 13B_3.2_Bac1. The sequence continues at coordinate 209,953 of NZ_JANLOG010000117.1, read as the reverse complement.
TCGCACATGGAGGCTGATCGCACCCTGATCATCAAGTCCACGGTGCCGGTCGGCACGGCGGACCAGGTTGCCGCCAAGGCCAACGAAGAGCTGCAACGTCGTGGCCGCAGCAGCCTGAAGGTACGGGTGGTGTCCAACCCCGAATTCCTCAAGGAAGGCAGCGCCCTCGCCGATTGCATGCGTCCGGACCGGATCATCGTCGGCACCCGCGATGACGCAGCCCGCGAGCAGATGAGCGAGCTGTACGCGCCGTTCTGCCGCAACCACGAAAAACTGATGTTCATGGACAACCGCAGCGCCGAGCTGACCAAGTACGCGGCCAACGCAATGCTCGCCACGCGCATCAGCTTCATGAACGAACTGGCCAACCTCACCGAACTGCTGGGCGCCGACATCGAAGCCGTGCGCAAAGGCATCGGCTCCGACCCGCGCATCGGCTACCACTTCATCTACCCCGGTTGCGGCTTCGGCGGTTCGTGCTTCCCCAAGGATCTGCGTGCCCTGTTGCACACCGCCGAACACAACGGCATGCCGCTGAAACTGCTGCGCAGCGTCACCGACGTCAATGACAGTCAGCGGCACATTCTGTTCAGCAAACTCAAGGCGCAGTTTCCGCAGGGTCTGGCCGGCAAGTCGATCGCGATCTGGGGCCTGGCGTTCAAACCCAATACCGATGACATGCGCGAAGCCCCCAGCCGCTACCTGATGGACGCGTTGTGGGCCGAAGGCGCCAGCGTGCAGGCCTACGATCCGGAAGCCATGTCTGAATGCCGGCGCCTCTACGGCTATCGCAACGACCTGCATCTGTGCGCCACTCGCGACGACACCCTGGAAGATGCCGATGCGCTGGTGATCTGCACCGAATGGAAAAATTTTCGCGTGGTGGATTTCGAGCTGCTGGCGAGCAAGCTGCGTTCGAAGGTGATCGTTGACGGTCGCAACCTCTACAACCCGGAACACGTGGCCGCCGCCGGTCTGCATTACAGCGGCATCGGCCTGCGCCACATCGCTCCGGAAGGACTGCGCCCATGAAAATCCTGGTCACCGGCGCTGCCGGCTTCATTGGCGCCCATTGCGTGTTGCGGCTGATGCGCGACGGGCATGCGGTGGTCGGCCTGGACAACTTCAACGGCTACTACGACCCGCAGCTGAAACACGATCGGGTGCAATGGATACGTAATCAGGTCGGGCATTTCCCGATCGCGCGGATTGATCTGGCCGATGCCGCGGCGATTGAAGCGCTGTTTGTCCGCGAGCAACCGCAAGTGGTGATCCACCTCGCGGCGCAGGCCGGCGTACGCTACTCGCTGGAAAACCCAAAGGCCTACCTCGACAGCAACCTCAGCGGTTTCCTGAATATTCTCGAAGGCTGCCGGCACCATCCGGTGGAGCACCTGATCTACGCCTCGTCGAGCTCGGTCTACGGCGCCAACCAGCACACGCCTTATTCGGTGCATGACGGTGTGAATCACCCACTGTCGCTGTACGCCGCGACCAAAAAAGCCAACGAGCTGATGGCTCACAGCTACAGCCATCTGTTCGGCATCCCGAGCACCGGGCTGCGCTTTTTCACCGTGTACGGGCCATGGGGTCGGCCAGACATGTCGCCGATTCAGTTCGCCCGGGCGATCACCGATGGCACCCCGCTGAAACTGTTCAACTACGGCGAGCACCAGCGCGATTTCACCTACATCGACGACATCGTCGAAAGCATCGCCCGGCTCACCGACCATCCGCCGCACAACCACCCGGAGTGGGATCGCGAACACCCCGATGCCGGCAGCAGCATGGCCCCGTGGTGCCTGTTCAACATCGGCGGCCACCATCCGGTGGAACTGAAAACCTACCTGGCGTTGATGGAAAAACACCTCGGCCAGAAAGCCATTGTCGAGCTCTTGCCCCTGCAACCGGGCGATGTGCTCAACACCTGTGCCGAAACCGATGATCTGGCCCAGGCCACCGGGTTCCAGCCCCGGATCGAGCTGGATGAAGGCTTGGGGCGTTTCATCGCCTGGTTTCGCGACTACTACCCCACTGCCTGTCGCCCACGCGCCGCTCGCGGCTGAACTTCAGCGGAGGTTCTCATGACTGGACATGAACAAGGTGTACCGATCAATCAGATGCGTCGTGACAAGCGCATGGATCCCGAACACCGAATGCGCCTGGATACCGCCATCCACAGGCAGGGTCGTGGCTGGTTGACCGGTCGCGACGGTGGCCGGCCATGGACGCTGTCACGCACCAACCGAGTGCTGGCCTGCTTCGGTGCGCTGATGATCCTGGTGGTGTTTTCGCCGCTGCTGCTGGGCCTGGCACTGACCATCAAATTCACCAGCCCGGGACCGGTGATGTTCGTGCAGAAACGCACCGGCTATCGCGGCCGCACGTTCGGCATGTACAAGTTCCGCACCATGGTCTGCAACGCCGAAGAGCTGAAGGAATCGCTGCGCCACCTCAACAAGCACGGGGTCGACGCCATCGATTTCAAGATCGACAAGGACCCGCGCATCACCGGGATCGGCGGTTTCCTGCGGCGCACCAGCCTCGACGAACTGCCCAATCTGTTCAATGTGGTGAGCGGTGACATGCGCCTGGTCGGCCCGCGTCCGACCTCGTTCAACGCCTACCGCTACAAAGACCGCCACCTCGCTCGCCTGAGCATCTACCCCGGCATGACCGGCCTGTGGCAGATCTCCGGGCGCAGCAACATCGACTTCGACCAGCGCGTTGAGTTGGACCTCAGCTACATCGCCGAGCAAAGCCTTTTGCTTGATCTGAAGATCCTGTTGAAAACCCCCTTCAAAGTATTCAGCGGCCACGGAGCAAGCTAATGGACGGTTCAACCAACAAAAGCCTGAGCATTGCCAACCCCAGCGAATCGAACCTGATTTCGACCGTGCTGGATCTGGATCTGCGGATCCTGTTCCTGACCGCCGCCAACCCTGGTGCCGGCACCACCACCAGTGCGCTGGCGCTGGCCAGCCAACTGGCGCAGATGAGCAGCGGTCAGGTGCTGCTGGTCGACGCCAGCCAGTCGGCGAGCAACCTCACCCAACAGTTGAACCTGAGCAAGGAGCGCGGCCTGCGCGATCTGCTGTTCAACCCGGACAACCCGCCGCTGTTGCAGGACTGCGTGGTGCAGGTGTCGAGCCTGCCGTTCCATGTCCTGCCCAACGGTCGGCCGATCCGCACGCTGGAGCACCTGACTGCCGAGCGCCTGAGCCCGTTGCTCGATCAACTGGGCAGCCAGTACCGCTTTGTGGTGATCGATGGTGACGCGGTGTACTCCGCCGCCGACACGCTGGTACTCGCCACTCAGGTCGATGGCGTGGTGTTCGTGGTACGCGCCGAGGACACGCGCTGGGAAGTCGCCCAGGCCGCCGTGCAACGCCTGACCCAGGCCGGGGCAAAAGTGGTTGGCAGCGTCTTCAACCGGCGCAAGTACTACATGCCCAAATGGCTTTACAAAAACCTGTAAGCAAATGCGAAGGATGACGCCATGAACGCCAAGATACTTGTTCTGCTGATGCTGCCGCTTGCAGGCTGCTCCAGCAATTCCGAGACCCAGACCATGCCGGTGAACATTCTCACCGCCACCCCGGCCAACGCCCAGGCCACCGATATGCCGAAGATCGAGCAGACGTTGCGCCCGCAAGACGTGCTGGACGTGATCTTCCACATCAGCACCAGCGGTTCGGACGCCTACCGCGTGCAATCGGGTGACCAGATCGGCCTGAACTTCACCGCGGCCAGCCAGCTCAACGGCAACCAGTTGGTGCTGCCTGACGGCACCATCAACCTGCCGGGCGCCAACACCTCGGTGAAAATCGCCGGGCTGACCGGCGACGAAGCGCGCGAAGAAATCCAGCGTGCCTACCAGCGCAAACAGCTGTTCCAGCCCAACCGCAATCAGCTGACGGTGCAGGTCATCAGTCCGCTGACCAATGAGCAGAACCTCAAAAGTGCCCTCAACCATCCCGCCACCGGTATGAGCCGTGAGATCACCGTGGGCAACGACGGTTATGCGAGTTTTCCGGAAATCGGCGCGGTGCCACTGCAAGGCATGACCATCAACCAGCTGGAAACCTTCCTCAACCAGAAGTACGCACAACTGCCAGGTCGGATGAGCGTCGATGTGATGCTCAAATCCACCGCCGGCAACGAGATCTATGTGCTGGGTGAAGTCGGCCAGCCGGGTTCCTATCCGATTCGTCGCCCGGTCTCGGTACTTGAAGCATTGACCCTGGCCCGTGGCACCAACATCAAGGCGCGCCTCGACTCGGTGGTGATCATGCGCCGCAACGGCAATCAGGTGCAGGCGGTGCATTACGACGTCGAGAAAGCCCTGTCCGGCGACGCTTCGCAAATCGCCTATCTGCAACCGGACGACATGCTCTACGTGCCCAAAACCAAACTGGCCAGTGCCGGCGAGCTCGCGCGGCAATTGGCGGACGTGGTGCTGTTCCAGGGCGTGGGCATGAGTTTCAGCTATCGCCTCGACAACAAGAACGACAACAGCAGCAACTAACCGACTCTCAGGTGACCGATCATGAATCCAAAGGAAAACTACCTGCATGAGTTCTTCAGGATCTTCTTCGCCAACAAGCAACTGGTGAAGCGCGTCTTCCTGATCTTTGCAGTCATCGCGTTGGTACTGCCGCTGGTGCTCAAACAGAGCTTCGATATCACCGCCCAGGTGATCGTGCAGTCGAAAAAACTCTCCCAGGGTGACGCCACCACGTCACTGACGGTCGATAACGCCACCTTCATTCCGCCGTCGCTGGCGGACATGGAAACCGAGAGCAATATCCTGCGCTCGCCCGCGTTGATCCGGCAGACCATCAGTGAGTTGCGCGACAAGGGCGAATACAGCCCACCGGTCGGCATGTTCGCCAAACTGGTCGGCGATCCGTTCCGCCGTTATGTCACCTCACCCCTGCGCCAATACGTGATCAACCCGCTGCGCAACATGCTCGGGCTGGAGACCGATCCGGTGCGCGATACCGTGCTCGACGGCCTCACTCAACAGGCCCTCGACAGCCTGAAGATCGAGACCCTGCCCGGCTCCAACGTGATCTCGATCGTCTACAGCTTCCCCGATCCGCATCAAGGCACGACGTTTGTCGCCACCCTGCTGCAGAACTATCTGGTGAGCCGTCAGGCGCTGCAATCGATCGACCTGCCGCAATCCTTCTACGAAACCAAGAAGCACCTGTATCAGGTGCGTCTCGATGGACTGGAGGGCAATCGCCAGGCGCTGCTGGAAAGCGTCGGCTCGTCCGATCCGAAGGAAGAAATCACCTTTCGCCTGAACGCGATCAACACCGAAGAGCAAGCGCTGAACCTGTACCAGGATCGCCTGTTGCAGAGCCAGCGCTGGCTTGAATACCTGAAAACCGCATTGGCCGCCGCCAGCACCAACAAACTCAACGACTACACCTTCCCCTACACCTTCACCACCACCGTCGACAACGTGGCGTTCGAGGATCGGGAAGTCAAACAGTTGGGCGAGCAACTGACCACCCAGGTCAGCCGCTACATGAATGACCTCGCGGTGTTCCAGCCCGGCAGCGAGCCGATGCTGCTGACCCGCGAGCAGATCGCCCGCACCCGTCAGCAGTTCCTCAAAGTGGTGAGCAACCGCATTCAGGAACGCACCAACGACCTGGCCGTGGTGCAACAGGTGATCGATCAGAAAACCGCGCGCATCGCCGACTTCAAGAACCGCATCCACACCTTGCAGCAGACCCAGAGCAAGCTGCGGCAGATGGACACTGAAATCGACGCACTGCACACGGCGTTCTCGACCTACGCGCAACGCTTTGCCGAAAGCAGCACCGCCGGTTCACTCAACGATGACCTGTCGAACGCCAAGGTGCTGAGCCCGCCGTTCGAACCGACCGAGCCGGCGTTCCCCAAACCGCTGCTGATCATCCCGTTCGGGCTGTTCACCGGTCTGCTGCTGGCGATTGCTCTGGTGTATGTGCGTGAGTTCTTCGATCACCGTTTCAAACATCCGGCGCAAATCACCCACGAACTGGGTCTGCCGGTGTTGCTGGTGATCAACGACGAAAACGTTCTGCCACGCAATCCGCACAAGAACTGGACCGTGCCAAGCTTCGTGCACTGGGTGCGCAATTGAACACGCCGTCCACCCCGAATGCCGCGCTGCCGATCATTCATTTGCTCAGCAGCGGCGGCTTCTATGGGGCCGAGCGCATGTTGCTCGATCACTGCCTGGCGACACCGGGGCAGCACCAGGTGCTGTGTCTCGATGCACCACCCGCACTGATCGCGCGCTTTCGCGAGGCCGGGGTGGACTGTCGTGGCTGCTCCGGGCTGGGCGAGTTGATGCGCCATCTAAGTGCCCGGCGCAGCGAGCAACCGCTGATCAACACCCACAACTTCAAAGGGCTGTTGTTCGGTTGGGTCGCAGCGACGCTGTTGCGTCTGCCACTGGTCATCACCCAACACGGCTTCACCCCGCGCAGCCGCAAGCAGAAGTTCTACACCTGGCTGAGTCTGCAGTTGTGCCGCACCGCTTCGGTGGACCGGGTGGTGTGCGTGGCCGAGAGCATCGCCGTGCTGCATCGTCAGGCCAGCGTGCAGGCGGAAAAACTGCAAGTGATCCCCAACGGTTTACCGGCCGCCGCCGCGCTGGTCAGCACCGTTGACCGCCAGCGCTGGCTCGCCGGTTACGTCGGGCGTTTGAGCAGCGAGAAAGGCCCGGATCTGTTTCTCGATGCACTGATTCCGCTGTGTCACCAGCACCCGCAACTGGACGCGGTGATGCTCGGCGACGGCCCGGAACGTGAAGCGCTGCAAACACGCATCGACGCCGCCGGATTGACCCAACGGATTCGCCTGCCCGGTTACCAGACCGCCATGCAACCGTGGTGGCAGCAACTGGATGCGCTGGTGATCAGCTCGCGCACCGAAGGCACACCGATGATTCTGCTGGAAGCGATGCAGGCCGGCGTGCCAGTGGTGGCTTTCGCAGTCGGCGGCATTCCCGATGTGCTCGAACACCGCAATAACGGCCTGCTGGCGGCACCCGCCGACAGCTCTGCCCTCGCCCGCCAGCTCGACAACCTGCTGAGCGAGCCGAAGCTGGCCCGGCATTTGTGCGACAACGCAAAGCGTACGCAACAGGATCGCTACGACCTCAAGGCTTTGGCCGAACGCTGGTCGCAGCTGTACATCCGCACGGCACGGGAGGCACGCGCATGATTTTCCCGCTCTCGATCGTCACGCTGCTCGGCTTGGTGTGCATCGGTCTGCTCGCCAGCCCTTATCCATTTCTGGCACCGGGCGCCGTCATTGCTCTGGTGGGTTTCTCGGTGTTGTACCGCAAGCCGACCTGGGGCCTGCTGGGCATCGCCGCGCTGGTGCCGTTCGAAGGTTTCTTCAAGGACAGTTCGCTGTCCGGGAGCAAACTGATCGGTGCCTCGCTGGCGGTGATCCTGATGCTGCAACTGGCCATGCATCAGATTCCCTCCGAGCGTCTGCGCAGCAATATCTGGCGGTTTCTGCTGTGGTTTCTGGTCCTGTATTTCCTCAGCCTGCTCAATACCGATGACATGGGTATGTCGCTGGGGCATCTGCGTGAGCTGAGCGTCGGCCTGATCCTGTTTGTCATCACCCTGCTGATCGGTCGCGAATTGAATCTAGACCTGTTTTCCAGACTGGTGACCCTGAGCGTCAGCGCCACCTGCGCCATGGCGATGTTCTCGACCAAGTTCCAGGATCAGGGCCGCGCCGCCGGTCTGCTCGAAGACCCCAACGCGTTCGCCCTGCTGATCGCCTTCGCCATTCCGCTGGCCCTGCTGCTGGTGATTCGCGGCCCGAACCTGTTGCACCGCTTGTTCTGGGGCGCTTGCTGCGTGCTGCTGCTCGGTGGCATGACCAAGACCGAGTCGCGCTCCGGGCTGGTGGTGGTGGCCTTGAGTCTGTTGATCGGCTGCTGGCACTACCGCGCGCAACTCACCCGGATTCGTCCACGGCACCTGGGTTTCGCCATGCTCGGCGCAGCGATCGTGATTCCGCTGGCGATCTACGCGATGCCCGCCGGTTACATCGCGCGCATTCAGTCCCTGAGCGTGTTGAGCGCCGGCGCCAAGGGCCACGACGACGAATCCCTCGGCCGACGTGCCTCGTACATCGTGGTCGGCGGGCAGATGATCCGCGAGAATCCGCTGCTCGGCTCCGGCCCCGGCACCTTCCCGCTGCACTACGCAACCACCGGCTATGCCAAGGCGTTTTCCGCCAACCGAAAGATCGGCGACCTGTACCGCCGCGCCCACAACACCTACCTGGAAATCTTCAGTGAACTGGGGATTCCCGCCGGCCTGTTGTTCGTCGGCATGCTCGGCCTGGGCCTGTACAACCTGATCCGCGCCCGCGCCGCGTGGATGCTGCGGCGCGATTGGCAGCAGGCGGACCTGATGACCCACCTCGGTGTGAGTTTCCTGTCGTTGACCCTGTTCCTGATGTTCCTCAGCGCACCGAACCAGAAGTACGTGTGGATCATGCTCGCGCTGACCAGCGTGCTGCGCCTCAAGGCCGAGCAAGCGCCACTAACCGAGGCCAGAACATGAGCCGCATCAGCATCATCATCCCGATGTACAACGAGGCCCGGCACATCGGCCGCACACTGCTGGCGGCGCAGAAAGCCGCGCACGCAGCCAATGTCGAGTGCGAGCTGATCGTGGTCGACAACGGCTCAAGCGATGACGGCCCGCACATCGCCCGCCAGTTCGGTGCGCAGGTGCTGGTGCTGCCTGGGCTGCTGATCGGTGCGCTGCGTAATCGCGGTGTCCTGCTGGCAAGCGGCGAGTGGATCGCGTTCATTGATGCCGACGTTGAAATGCCCGAAGACTGGCTCAGGCCACTGTTCGAACTGGAGGAAAGTGGTCAGGCCGATGTGTTTGGTCTGGATCTGCATACTCCCGCCGCTGCGCCGTGGTACGCGACGGCCTGGCAACGGCGCACGCTGCGCACTTCCGGGCAGGCGTCGCACACAGTGGACTGGCTGCCCAGCTCCAACTTGCTGATGCGCCGGCGCTGGTTCGAGAAGGTCGGCGGCTTCGACGAACACCTGCGCACCGGCGAGGACAAGGAATTCACCCTGCGCCTGAACGAGCAAGGCGCGCGGCTGTTGTCGGTGAACAACAACGTGGCCCTTCACTGGGGCTACGAGATGAACTGGCGTGAGTGGATGGGCAAGGAAATGTGGCGTCAGGGCAGTCATCTGCAACTGTTGCGCACCCACGGTTTCAGCCTGCGTCTGCTGCGCTTTCCGCTGCTGTCGCTGATGGCATGGCTGCTGGACTTGCTGGCGATTTCCGCGCTGCTCAACGGCTTTCCGCATCACGCAGCGGTCATGGTGATGCTGACCCTGATTCCGGCGCTGGTGCTGAGCATTCGCCAGAGTTCACGCCATCACGACATTGGCCTGACCCTGCAACTGTGGGGCCTGCACTGGGTGCGTCTGCACCTGGCCGGGGCGGCGCTCATTCTCAGTGTGTGTCATTGGAACGCCAGGAGGCCTGCCCGTGGCTGAATTCATTTTCTGGCTGTGCCTGCTGCTGCCGGTGTACGCCTACCTCGGCTACCCGCTGCTGCTGACCGTGCTGGCGCCGCTGTTCCCGGCCTGGCGCCACAGCCCGACGCCGCCGCTGAACATCAGCATCGTGATCGCCGCGCATAATGAGGCGCGGCACATCGAGCACAAGTTGCGTACGCTGCTGGCGCAGGACTATCAGCCGGCCGGGTTGCAGATCATTCTCGCCAGCGATGGCTCGACCGACGACACCGTGGCCTGCGCGCACAAAGTGATCGATCCGCGCATCACCGTGCTCGATCTGCCGCGCCTGGGTAAAGCGGCGACGCTGAATGCCGGCGTGGCCCTGGCCACTGGCGATATTCTGGTGTTCACCGATGCCGACAACCAGTGGTCGCGGGAAACCCTCGGCTACCTGCTCGCGCCACTCAGTGACCCGAATGTCGGCGCCTGCGCCGGGCACATGGTGATTCCGGTGACGGGCGGTGGCCTGAGCGTCGGCGACAGTCTGTACCGCCACTACGAAGGCTGGCTGCGCCGGGTGGAGAACCGCACTGGCTGCATGGTCTCGGCCGACGGCGCCCTGCTCGCCCTGCGCCGCGAGCTGTTCCAGAGCGTGCCGGCGGAGGTCAATGACGACTTCTTTCTCAGCACCTGTGCACCGGTGGCATTCAAGCGCATTGTGTACGTGCCCGAGGCGCAAGTGATCGACCACGGTGTCGACGAAGCGGACAAACAATTCCGCCGCCGTCAACGCGTCACCGTCGGTGGCCTGCAAAGCCTCGCCCAGCGCAGTGAGCTGCTCAACCCACTCAAACATGGCCTGTATTCGATTGCGCTGATCAGCCACAAGCTGATCCGGCGTCTGGCACCGATCCTCCTGCTGCCGTTGCTGCTGAGCAACTTCTGGCTGTGGGACGACCACGGTTTCTATCGACTGGCCCTGATCGCCCAACTGTTCGGCTACGCCGTGGCGATTGCCGGACTGCTGGATTCACAACACCGGTTACCCAAACCGTTCCGCCTTGCGGCATTCCTGCTGGTGACACTGGCAGGCATGAGCATCGGCCTGTGGCAATTCCTGCGCGGCCACCGTTACGCCCAGTGGAACCCTGAACAAAACCGTTGAGAGGACCGAAGCCATGGCGATCAAACAATTGATAAAACGTACCAGCGGCTGGCTTTACCTCAATTCGCCCGTAGGACGAAACCAGTTGCACGGTGCCGGGGTGATCCTGATGTTGCACCGGGTGCTGGACAACGACCGCGCTGCCGACCTGCCGCACCGCAATGAACTGTGCGTCGGCCCCAAGGCGTTCGATCACCTGCTGGTGTGGCTGCGTCGGCATTTCGATTGTGTACCGCTGATGGATGTCCTGACGCCCGGCTCAGCGCGCGACGAGCGCCCACGGGTGGCGCTGACCTTCGACGACGGCTGGCGCGACAACGCAGTCAACGCCTTCCCGCTGCTGCAGAAGCATCAGGTGCCGGCGAGCATTTTCCTCTCCACCGATTTCATCGGCAGCCGTCAGCGCTTCTGGTGGGAAAGCCTTGGCGAAACCCTGTGGGGCAGCCATGGCGAAAAGACCCGCCTGCACTTGATCGAATGCCTGCACGCGATTCATCACCCGGTGCCGGTGCTGGTCGACGACATTGACGTCGATCGCCGCAGCCTGTCGCTGCTGCATTACCTGCAAAGCCTGAAGAGCCTCGAACCGCAGATGCTCGAACGCCTGACTGACGAATGTCCGCCGGAATCGTTGCCGCAAGCGCTGGACTGGCATCAGGTACGCGCGCTGGAGGCCTCGGGACTGGTGCGCTTCGGCCCGCACGGCGCCAGCCATAAAATCCTCACCGAACTGGACGATGTGCGCCTGAGCGAAGAAATCAGCCGCAGCCGTGAAGCCTTGAACAACGGCTGCAACCGGCCACTGCCGGTGTACTGCTACCCCAACGGCAACAACGACGAACGGGTGCGCAAGCAGATTGCCGCGCACGACTATCCGTTCGCCCTCGGCACTGGCACCGGCATCTATCGCGGCGAAGGCGATCCGCTGAACCTGCCGCGTTTCGGTGTCAGCCAGCGCACCGCGCGTAATCCTGAGCTGCTGTCGTGGCGCATCTTTCGTGGCAACCGGCCATGAGCCGCAGCCACTATCTCAGGCATCTGGCACTGAGTATGGGCACCAAACTGGCGATGATCGCCCTGCGTCTGCTGCGCAACGTGTTGTTGGCGCGGATCCTCGGGCCGAGTGAACGGGGGCTGTTTGCGCTACTCAGCACCTTGCCCGACCTGATCAGCGCCGCCACCAGTGGCGGGTTGAATTCAGCCGTCGGCTATCAGGCCGCCAAGCAACGGCCGATGGGGCTGCTGCTGAGTCAGGTGCTGGTCTTCGGTTGCTTGCTCGCCGGTCTGCTGACCTTGCTGGTGGTGGCGCTGGTGCGTGAGTTCGGCAGTGAGCTGGATGTGACTGTGCAGCTCGGCCTGCTGGCCTGGCTGTTGCTGCTGGCGGTGCCGCTGACCGTGCTGAAAAGCGGTCTGCTGACCCTGCACAACGCCTCCGGCGGCGTGGTCGCGTTCAACGCCTTGCGCCTGACCGAATCGCTGGCGCCGTTGCTGCTGTTTCTCGCGCTGTTCTGGATGTGGAAAAGCGCAGCGCTGGAAGCCGCGCTGATCAGTTGGCTGGCCGGGATCAGCCTGGTGGTGCTGGCCGGTTGGGTCTGGCTCAAACGCGCGCAACCGCTGCAGTTGCAATGGGATCGCGCCAGCCAGAAGGAACTGCTGCGCTACAGCGCGCGCAGCCATCCGGATCTGCTGTTCCAGCAAGTGATTCTGCGCTCGGACTACCTGTTCATCGGCGCCCTGCTCGGCAGCACCGCGCTGGGTCATTACGCCATGGCCAGCGCTGCCGCCGAACTGCTGCTGATCGTCCCGGAAGCGGTGACCACGCCGCTGATGAAGCGCCTGCTGCAACAGGACGAAGGCATGGACAAGGTCACCCCGCTGGCCCTGCGCCTGACCGCCACGGTGATGCTCGCTGCGTGCCTGTGTATGGCAGTGATCGGCAACTGGCTGATCGTCACCCTGTTCGGCATCGCCTACCAACCGGCGTATCCGGCACTGCTAGCGTTGCTGCCGGGGCTGCTCGGCTTGTGCTACGCGAGCATCCTGCGTCTGGACCTGCTGGGGAAAAACCGCCCCGGCACGGTATCGCTGCTGATGGGCCTCGGTGCTCTGCTCAATCTGGCGCTGAACCTGGTGTTGATTCCGGCCTATGGGATCGTCGGCGCGGCGGCGGCTTCGTCAATTGCCTATCTCGCCGTCACCGTGGCGATGCTGGTGCTGTACTGCCGTTTGAGCGGCGTGGCGTTCTGGCAAACCCTGATCATCCTGCCCAGCGACATCACGCCGATGTTGCAAATGCTGCAACGGAAGGCCGCATGAAAGGCCTGGTCCTGCTGCTCGGTCTCGGCCTGTCGCTGGACGCCTTTGCCGCGTCGATGCGCTGGGGCGAGATCCGCGACGGCAGCCTGTACCTGCAAACCGATCGCTCGGACACCGTGACCGTGCGCTGGACACCCGCGTGGCAGGCCGACGCCAACGAAGAGCATCTGTACCTGCTCGACGGCCAGGGCAAATTGCAGGGCGAACGCTTGATCAAGGCCAGCGAAACCCGCGGCACCCAGAGCTGGGCGTTGCTGCCGGGTGCCGCCAGCTATCGCCTGGAAATTCCTGGCTACAGCTTCCGCAATTACCGGGTCGAGCACGACGACCGCACCGTCGCGCTGTTCGAGCCGGCCAAGGTGCATTTCAGCGCCCAGACGCAGAATGGCGACGAGTTGTATTTCAAGGTCGCGCCGGGGGAACACGCGGTGCTCGCCGGCAAGTTTCATGGCGGGGTCAACGCGCTGCAGGTACAACGGGTTGGCGATGACCGGCCACTGACGCTGGCGCTCAAACCCTATCGCGCCTATTGGCAGTTCGATCAACTGGCGCTGCCGGTCAGCGCGCGCGAACAGGTTTGGCGCCTGCGCCTGCAAGGCAGCGGCAAAGCGGCGTTCTGGCTCGACGGCACGGCCAATCGGTTTGCGCAGACTCCGCAGCAACTCAAACCCGTGCGCGAGGAGACCGGCCAGATCCACTTGGCCCTGCACGACAAAATCCTCGGGCGCACCCCGGATCTGGGCATCGCCCTGCCCTACGTGATGCCGCCCGCCGCCAGCCATGCCGCGCTGGATGCGCTGAAACCGACCGCCGCCAGTTACTACAGTTTTGTCGATGTCACGGCGAAGAATCCGCACTTCGAAGACGCGTTTCGTCTGGCTTATCAGGAGCGCTTCGGCATCCGTCAGGACATCACCCTGCTCGCCGGCAGCCAGCGTCAGGCCGATCTGCGCGCCGATGTGCAAAGCAATGGCGGGCTCGACACCTGGCTCGCCGGCACCCGAGCGCTCGGCGGCAAAGGCACGCACTACATCGGTTTTGCCGACGAGCCGAACCTCAACTATTCGAGTTTCGAGCAATACCGGGCGATTTTCACCAGCATGGCCAGACAGGTGCGCAGCGATCCGGCGAATGCCAAGGCCGGCGTGCGCATCGCCATGCCGGCCAGTTCACGGCTGGTCAACGGGCCGTTCGCCGACAACGCGGCAGACAAGCGCGGCATCGACTGGGCGCGGCGCTTGCTCGGCGAGTCCGCCGAGCAGATCGACGCGCTGGCGTGGCACGAATGGATGATCCGCGACCTGCTCGCCACCCGGGTCTACCGCGACAGCGTGCGCCGCGCCGCCGATCTGGTCGGCCTCGACGCCCATGGCCAGCCGCGCAAGGCCTTGCTGCTGGATCAGACCAATCTGTCCAGCGGTTCCAGCCTCAGCCCCTACGATCAGGAGACCCATTACGCCTCGCTGTGGTGGGCCTCGGTGGTGATCAACGCTTCGCAGGACGGTTTGCTGACGATGCTCAACTGGTTTCAGGCCGCCGATGAACCGCAGTACCCCAAGGGCATGATCCGGGTCTTGGGCGCTGAGCGTTTCGAGCTGAAACCGGTGGGGCTGGCCCAGCAATTCATCGCGCAACACTGGCTGCACAAGGTGCTGTGGCTGGAGAACGATGGCTTTGAAGTCGATGTGCTGGCGATGGCCGGCGACGACCAGCGTGGCCTGCTCGGTGTGAACAAGGGCACGCGTTTGCAGCGTGTCGACCTGAGCGGCGCCAAGTGCCCGCTGAACAACGGTGCGTTGCGTTACTTCGGCGCGGACAACCGCAGCCGCGACGCGCCGTTTGCCTGTCGCGCCGGACGCGTCAGCTTCGACTTGCCAGGGGAAACCCTGTTCGCCCTGAGCTGGAGCGCGTCATGAACCCGAATTTCAGACAATGCATGGCGAAAACAAAATTGTGGCGAGGGAGCTTGCTCCCGCTGGGCTGCGAAGCGGCCCCAATACTTGCGACCCCATTGGCGACTGCTGCGCAGCCGAGCGGGAGCAAGCTCCCTCGCCACAGTCGTTCGCCCTGCGATAACGCCGGAGTACAGAACATGGGTACCGTCAGCAAACTCAGCGAACACATCAAACAAAAAGGCCTGCGCGCCACCCTCGGCAAGGCGTGGAAGCACTACGTGTTTTTCCATCAGGAACTGCTGTGGATGGAGCGCGATCTGGTCAGTCCGGTGCCACCGCACAGCCTCAAACCGTATCCGCCACTGCGAGTGGTAAAAATCACCGCCGACAACGCCAGCGCCTTCGCCCGCTACTTCGGCGACCGCGTCGGGACCATGGCCGAGCTGGCCAACGAAGGGCATACCGGGCACATGCACCTGGACGATCAGGGCGATGCCGTGGCGTTCATCTGGGGCAGCGCGCGGGACTACTTCGACCGGCATTACTACGGCTGCCTGTTCCCGGTGAAACCCGGCGAGTTCTTCGAATTCGGCGGCGAGCTGACCCGCTCCTACTGGGGCACCGAACTGTCAGTGGACCTGCAACTGGAACTGTGGAAAGCCATGGCGGCCCAGGGCTGCGACAAGGTCGTGGACGTCTGCGAGTTCCACAACATCCCGGCGCTGAAACTGCACCTGCGCATGGGGTACACCGAGCAAGGCCGGATCATGAACGTCTACACCCTGTTCGGTCGCTGGCGCTTCTACCGCGAAACCCGCTACAGCGGTTCGCGACTGGATGCGCTGCGCAAACCGTCCCGTCCACCTGTCACAGCAACGGCGGTCTGAGCCTATGCCGGCGCGATTCGAATGGCGCACTTCGCTATGCGCCGCCGACTTCCCGGCAGCAGCCTATGAAGCGCTGCGCCTGCAAGTGACGGACCACACGCCGTTCAACCACCTGGGCTGGTTGTGCGCGGCCGAGCAGGCACTCGACGAGAGTGAGCGCCTGCACATCCTGCTCGGTTGGGAAGCGGAAGAATTGCGTCTGTGCCTGCCGCTGGTGGCGGGCCGCGAGCGTTTTGCCGGAGTGCCGTTCCGCGTGCTGCACCACTTGGGCCATCCGCTGGCGGACCGGCTGGCGCTGTTGTCATTGCTCAAGGGCGAGGACATGCGCGAAGCCTTGCGCCTGATCCACCGACAGCTGCCGCACGCGCTGCTGCAACTCAACGAATTGTCCGAGCCTGCGGGTGAAGAAAGCGTGCTCACCGAATGGATGGCCCACAGTTCTACAGGCGAACGCCGTCTCAGTTGCCGGGTGCCGGTGCATCTGATCAGCGACGCCGATCATCAGGAAGTCTCCGGTGACCCGCGCTACAAGCTGCGGCGGGCGCGCAAACGGATTGCCGCGTGTGGCGCCCAGGTGCGGCGCATCACTCCCGACGCGCTGAGCATGGGTCCGCTGTTGCAGGCGATCAGCGAAGTCGAAGCGGTGAGCTGGAAAGGCGACGAAGGCGTGGGGATTTTCGCCAGCGAACGCAGTCGGCAATGGATCGAACGCGCCTTCACCGCCCTCGCCGGCCAGGGACTGGTGCGGGTGGTGACGCTGGAACTCAACGGACGTTGCATCAGCTATCGCCTCGGGCTGCTCGAACAGGACCGACTCTACGATTACAACCTCGCGTTCCTGCCGCAATACGCCGATCTGGGCAGCGGCCGGGTGCTGCTGGAGGAGTGGATTCGCTGGGGGCTGGACGAACATTGGCGCTGGATCGATGCCTCGCGGGTCAGTCTGGAAAACTCCAGCCACCAACTGCACGAACGCATGACCGGACAACTGGAACACTGGCGCTGGAGTTTCTATTCCTGGCGCCCCAGCGGGATGTTGCTGGGGCTGGGGTTGCGGCTCTGGCATCGATTGAAACCGACGGTGCAGCAATGGCGAACGCGGCGTGCAGCCAAACCGGCATCGCCCACCCCACCTGTCGTCATCACCACGGAGGGCGATCATGCCTCGCCAAGTCATAGTCAACGCTGACGATTTCGGGTTGAGCCCGAACGAAAACGCGACGATCTTCGCGGCGTTTCAGGCCGGGGTCATCAGCTCGGCCACAGCCATGGCCAACATGCCGGCGTTCGAAGCAGCCTGCGCGATGGCCCGGCATCCGTCGCTACAAGGTCGGGTCGGGTTGCACTTCAACCTGACTTACGGCCGGCCGTTGAGCACTTCGATCCTGCGCAGTCGTACCTTCTGCGATGGCCACGGCGTGTTCGATCTGAGCCTGCCGCGCCACAGTCTGTGGCTGAGTCGCGAAGATCGCGATGCGGTGCGTGAGGAGTTGCACGCGCAGTGGCAACGCTGTGTCGAACATGGCGTGCGGCCGAGCCACATCGACTCGCATCAGCACGTGCACAACATCTGGCCGATCGGCGAAATCGTCGCCCGGTTTGCCGCCCGGCAAGGCGTGCCGATTCGCCTGGCACGCAACCTGGGGCAGAACCTCAGTCTGCCGAAACGCCTGTTCAAAGGTTTGCTCAACTGGCGCTTGCAGACTCTGGCCGGGGCCACGGCGGACTACGTGTGTACCCCGGTGGATCTGCGCAACGACCCCGCGCCGACCGACGGCGTGCTGGAAATCGTTGCCCACCCGAATCAGCTCGGGAGCGATTTCGGTGATGCCTATCTCAACCCCGGAGAATCCCTGAGCCGCGTGCTAGAGCAGCAGCTGCCGGGCGTTCCACGGGTTTCCTATGCCGATCTGAACAAGGACTTTCTACGCGGTGCCGCGGCACTCGATCGACCTACATAACTTGCAATACTTTCGAAGATGGCGCTTCGAAACGGCATTGCAGGTGTGATCTATACCCACAAAAGCAACATCCACTACACCGGGCCTCGGCCACGGAGGGCAACATGAGTGTTATCGAAAAACTGCGCGAACGCATTCGTCAAAAAGGCCTCGGCCGTGTCTTCGCCACCCTCTGGAAACGCTACGTGTTCTTCCACTGGGAGCTGCTGTGGATGGAGCGCGATCTGGTCTCCCCGGTGCCGCCGCACAAGCCGCGCCCGTACGAAGGTTTGCGCAAAGTCGATATCACCCAGCTCAACACCGGGGCCTTCGCCAAACACTTCGGCGACCGCGTCGAAACCATGGCCGAACTCGCCGCCGAGGGCCACACCGGGCACATGTACCTCGACGGCGACGGTCACGCGGTGGCGTTCATCTGGGGCAGTATTCGCGACTACCACGACCGCCACTATTACGGCTGCTGGTTCCCGGTCAAACCCGGTGAGTTCTTCGAATTCGGAGGCGAAATGGCCCGGCCGTATTTCGGCACCAGCCTGTCGGTGGACGTACAAGTCGCCCTCTGGGAAGCCATGGCCGCCCAGGGCTGCCACACCGTCGTGGACACCTGCGAAACCCGCAACATCCCGGCGATGAAGCTGCACCTGCGCATGGGCTACCACGAACAGGGGCGCATCACCCACGTCTACGGCCTGTTCGGCCGCTGGCGCTTCTACCGCGAAAGCCGCTATGACGGCTCACGCCTGGAACCACTGCGCAAACCGGAACGGCCGGTGGTGAGTGCGCCGGCGCAGGCGTGATTCAATCGTAAAAGCGATGGTGGCCATTCGGCCGCCATCGCGAGCAGGCTCACTCCTACAGTGGATTTGTGTACGACACCATTCAACTGTAGGAGTGAGCCTGCTCGCGATGAGGCGGGAAGTCATTCGTTATGTTCTTTGCGTAATACACGACTTTGCCCACAACCAAAAAAGAATCGCCCTCCTGCCCTAAAGTTTATGCCTGACTGTTGCCAATGGCGTGATCAAGTAAATTGGTGCAAAAACAGAAGGGAGCAGAAAGTTGAGCCACAAACTCACCAGCCTAGAGATGCCGTCATTACTCGTAGATGTCGCGGCAATTCGTGAATATCTGAAGCAAGTGCTAAGCAATGACGACGATGAAGAGTTGCTTCGAGCCATCGGCTATGTGGCAGAGGCTTGCTCGAACATTCGAAGGGATCAAACGGCCAGAGTTGGTTCTGATTCTTTCAGCCAGACTTGAAACCTTATCGACGCCTTCGCGAGCAAGCCCGCTCCCACAATGGATTTGTGTACGACGCAGATCCAATGTGGGAGCGGGCTTGCTCGCGAAAAGGCCGGTTGGATCGATGGAAAGCTTCAGGTCTTGCTGGCGACCAGGGTGAAGCACAGCGGCATCTGCGCTGGCTGATTCAGGTACTGGTCATACACCTCTTCGCGGTTCGAATGCGCATACTCCTTGAAGTGCGCGATGTTCAGCCCCGCCGCGATGGCACCGCTGATGATGGCGCCGAGGGTGTGCACGAACCAGTAGGACTTGGCAGCCTGCTGCTCGACCTTGCCCACGTAGACGATCGGTTCTTCCTGCACGAATGGTTCGGCGCGGAAGTAGGAGCTGGCGAGGCGGTACGGGTCTTCGGCGTCGGGATCGACCATTTCCAGAAACGGATGGGTTTCGTAGATCACCAGTTTGCCGCCCGGTTTGAGAGTCAGCGCGACATGGCGGAAGAACTCGCCGATGTCGGGCATCCAGTTCAGCACGCCGATGGTGATCAGCGCCACGTCGAAGCGGCTGTGCAGCGCGGCCGGCAGGTGATGGATATCGCTTTCGATGAATTCGCCGTTGTACGGCGAGCGCTGATTCAGCTCGCGGGCCTGTTCGAGAAACGCCTCCGATTGATCGACGCCGACCACACTGCGCGCGCCGAGGGCAAACAGCGACAGGCTTTCGCGGCCGTTGTTGCAACCGAGTTGAATCACCTCTTTACCGTCGACGCCGACCTGCTCCAGCAAGCCGCGCAAGGTATCGTCGAGGCAAGAGAAATCAGCCTGGGACACGTCGTTCAACAGCGCTTGCCATTCGGCCGATTCACGGTGGTGGCGAGCAGAATCGTTCCACGCCTGTCGATTGCTGGCGATGGCGGTTTTATTGTTGGGCACTTCCATGGCGCACTCCGGGCGATGCTCGTGATTGAGCGGCCACGAGTCTAGAACAGCTCGGCAATTCGGGTTGTTGCGAACTTGTAAGCCAACCCACAGTGCCATTGTGGGAGCGGGCTTGCTCGCGAAGGCGGTGTATCCGTCAGCATGGATATCGACTGACACGACCTCTTCGCGAGCAAGTCCGCTCCCACACTTTTGGCGTGGTCACATCTGGTTGAGGCGTTCGCGCAAAAACTCGACCAGCGCCTGCACCGGGCGCGAAGCCTGGCGATGTTGCGGATACACCGCCGACAAGGTCAACGGTTCTGTGCGGTAATCGTCGAGGACCGGCACCAGTCGCCCATCCTTCAGCGCCGCGCCAACGATGAACGTCGGCAGATAGGTAATCCCCATCCCCTGCACCGCCGCATCGCGCAGCAACTCGCCATTGTTCACCCGCATGCGCCCGGTGACGTTGACCAGCAGCGGCTTGCCCTGCCCCGCATTGAAGCGCCACTGCACCGAACGACCGTGGCCGTACGGCAGGCAGTCGTGGCTGTGCAGGTCTTCGGGATTGAGCGGTGTGCCGCGTTCGGCCAGATACGCCGGGCTGGCGCAGTACACCCGTTCGATGGCGGCGATGCGCCGCGCAATCAACGTCGAGTCTTCCAGCACACCGATGCGCAGCGCCAGGTCATAACCTTCGCCAAGCAGGTCCACCGGGCGATCGCTCAAATCCACCTCCACGGTGACCTCGCGATAGCGCTGCAGGAACAGCGGCAGCAGGCATCCCAGATGCGCCACGGCAAACGACAGCGGTGCACTGACGCGAATCGTACCGCGCGGCTCGGCGGTCTGCCCGGCGATGCCCTGCTCGACCTGTTCCACTTCGCCCAGCAGGCGTAGCGCCGATTCGTAGTAGCTCTGGCCCAGTGGCGTGACATCGAGGCGTCGGGTGGAACGGTTCAACAAGCGCACACCGAGGCGCTCTTCGAGCTGCATCAAACGGCGGCTGACGAACTGCTTGGACAGGCCCAACTGATCGGCCGCGGAAGTGAAGCTGCCGGAGTCCATGACCTGGCAAAAAATACGCATGTCTTCGAACGGGTTCATTGTCACTCTCTGGTAGACAGTCAAACGCTTTATAGCCGCTTTTTCACTTTTCGACAGCTCATTAATCTGTGTTCACGGTTTGAGAACAGCCCGACACAACACCAAAAACTTTCGAAAAAGGAATTGAGCATGAACATCAAAAAGACCCTGACCGCATCCCTTCTCGCCCTCTCCGTCGGCAACGCTTTCGCCGCTGGCAGCCCGGGTGTCGAACACACCACCCAGGCCTTCCTCGAAGCCCTCGCCGCCGGCGGTGGCAAACCGCTGGAGCAACTGAGCCCGAAGGATGCCCGTGCAGTGCTGACTGGCGCTCAGGCGTCGGTGAAAGTCGACCTGTCCGGGGTTGAAGTCAGCGACAAGGCGATCACCGTCGATGGCCAGACGATCCACCTCAAAGTGGTGCGTCCAGCCAAGGTCAAAGGCCAGTTGCCGGTGTTCATGTTCTTCCACGGTGGCGGTTGGGTGTTGGGCGATTACCCGACGCACCAACGCTTGATTCGCGATTTGGTGGTCGGTTCTGGAGCGGTCGCGGTGTACGTCGATTACACGCCGTCGCCGGAAGCGCAGTACCCGACAGCGATCAACCAGGCCTACGCGGCGACCCAATGGGTGGCTGAGCATGGCAAGGACATTGGCGTCGACGGCAAGCGTCTGGCGGTGGCCGGCAACAGCGTTGGCGGCAACATGGCCGCGGTCGTGGCGCTGATGGCCAAAGAAAAGCAGAGCCCGGCCGTGCGCTTCCAGCTGCTGATGTGGCCGGTGACCAATGCGCAATTCGACGACGCGTCGTACCAGCAATTTGCCGAGGGCCATTTCCTCACTAAAGGCATGATGCAATGGTTTTGGGACAACTACACCACCAACCCGGCCGAGCGTGCGCAGATCCACGCCTCGCCGCTCAACGCCAGCAGCGACCAGCTCAAGGGCCTGCCCGCCGCGCTGGTGCAGACCGCCGAATTCGACGTGTTGCGGGATGAAGGCGAAGGCTACGCGCGGCATCTGGATGCGGCCGGAGTGGCGGTGACCTCGGTGCGCTACAACGGGATGATTCATGACTTTGGCTTGCTCAATCCGCTGAGTCAGATTCCGGAAGTGAAAGCGGCCGTGCGGCAGGCGGCGGCGGAGTTGAAGACGCATCTGAACTGAGGCCCCCTCACTCGCCACACCTGACGGTGCGGCGAGTTTTTTGCCTGACCACATTCCGTGGCGAGGGAGCTTGCTCCCGCTGGGCTGCGCAGCGGCCCCAAAATTGTGTGAGCGCTGCGCACTCAAGCGGGAGCAAGCTCCCTCGCCACAACAGCGCTCATCATCGTGGAGCACATCATGTCCATCCTCCTCACCCACCCACTGTCCTGGAGCGCCGCCCTGCTGCTCCTCGACGCGTTGCTCTGGCACCTCGCCCCGTTCCAGCATCGCGCACCGAGAGTCGGCATTCGCCTGGCGCTGTTTCTGGCGTTCAGCGCACTGATCATCAACGCCGAGATCAGCCCGTTGCAGGCGCCGCTGTTCGCCGATGACCGGGTGATGCAACTGGGCGCGACGGCGCTGGGGATTGTCTGGTGGCTGTACGCCGCGCGCGTATTGACCGAAGTGATCGGTCTGGCGCTGATGCGGCGCATCGGGCACAGCGGTCGGCTGTTGCAGGACGTGATCGGCGCGCTGGTGTTTCTGGCAGCGATCGTCGCGGCCGCCGGTTACGTGCTGGAGCTGCCGGTCAAAGGTTTGCTGGCGACCTCCGGGGTGGTGGCGATCGTCGTCGT
The DNA here is from genome assembly GCF_025466205.1 of Pseudomonas sp. 13B_3.2_Bac1. Taxonomy (NCBI): domain Bacteria; kingdom Pseudomonadati; phylum Pseudomonadota; class Gammaproteobacteria; order Pseudomonadales; family Pseudomonadaceae; genus Pseudomonas; species Pseudomonas sp. 13B_3.2_Bac1. The sequence goes on along the minus strand of NZ_JANLOG010000117.1, from coordinate 187,171 downwards.
TCTGGCGCTGCAAAGCACCTTGAGCGACGTGTTTTCGGGGATCGTGCTCAACACCACCAAACCGTATCAGGTCGACGACTTCGTGGTGATCGACGGTGTCGAGGGCAAGGTGCTCGACATCGACTGGCGCGCCACACACCTGCTGACCAGCACCGGCACCCTGGCGGTAGTGCCGAACTCGGTGGCGGCCAAGGCGAAGATCGTCAATCTCAGTCGTCCGAGCAACCTGCACGGCGTCTCGATCAGCCTCAAGGTGCCGAATCACATTCGCCCACGACGGGTACTCGACGCCCTCGACCGCACCCTGCAGGGCAGCAGCAGCCTGCTGCTCAATCCGCCGCCCAAAGCCGTGTTGAAAGAGGCCGGTGAGGAGATGTCGGAGTATGTCGCCAGCGGTTTCATCAGTGAACTGAGCAACAAAGGCGAAGTGCGCAATCAACTGTTCGACCTCGCCCACCGGCATCTCGAAGCCGCAGGTATTTCCCGTCACCCTGATGGCGTGATCGAACCCTCGACCCGCGCCCGCGCGTTGCTCGATGAAGTGAAAGTCTTTCGCTCGCTGAGCCATGAAGAACGTGATCGCCTCGCCGAATCAATGGTCGCGCAGCAGTACGTGGCTGGTCAGGTGGTGCTGGATCTGGATGAAGTCCCCGACAGTCTGTTTGTCATCGCCACTGGCGTGGTCAGTGCGACCGTGCCCGATGGCAACGGCCAGACCGAGGCCGGGCGCATGGGGCCGAGCGAGGTCATGGGCGAACAGAGCATCCTCGCCGATACGCCGTCGCAAGCCACGTTCACCGCGCTGACCTCGAGCATCATCTACCGCCTCGACAAAACCCTGGCGCGCCAATGCATGGAGCAGCGCAGCGAAGTCGGCCAGGCGCTGAACAAATTGCAGGCCGTGCGACAGCAGAGCAGTCGGCTGGCGTTGATGGCCAAACCGGTGGCGGTGCGCAAGGGTGGTTTTTTGGGTTGGCTGCAAAAGCGCTGATGCGAGAGCAAGATCAAGAGCCCCCCTCACCCCAACCCTCTCCCCCAAGGGGGCGAGGGGGAAAGGGAGCCGATCTCCGTGTACTTCAATTTCGGAGATCGGCTCGGTATTGCAGGTCGGCGTATCGCGAACAAACCCCTCGGTCAGTCCCCTCTCCCTCTGGGAGAGGGCTAGGGTGAGGGGCTTCAGGCATCACTTGGCCGTGAACTTGGTGTAGCTGTTGATCAGGTTGCGGTAGTTCGGCAGGCGCTCGGACAGCAGATGCGCCAGGCCTTCCATGTCGTTGCGCCAGTCACCCTGCAGCTCGCAAGCCACCGAGAACCAGTTCAGCAGGTGGGCACCGGCCGCCGACATCCGCGCCCACGCCGCTTGCTGCACAGTGGTGTTGAAAGTGCCGGACGAGTCGGTGACCACGAACACTTCATAACCTTCGGCGATGGCCGACAAGGTCGGGAACGCCACGCAGACGTCGGTCACCACACCGGCGATGATCAGTTGCTTGCGGCCGGTAGCCTTGATCGCTTTGACGAAGTCTTCGTTGTCCCAGGCATTGATCTGGCCTGGACGCTGAATGAACGGCGCGTCCGGGAACTGCTCGCGCAGCTCAGGCACGATCGGGCCGTTCGGACCGGCGTCAAAACTGGTGGTGAGGATGGTCGGCAGCTTGAAGAACTTGGCGATGTCGCCCAGCGCCAGCACGTTGTTCTTGAACTCGTTGGGGGTGAAGTCCTGCACCAGCGAGATCAGACCGGTCTGGTGATCGACCAGCAGCACGACCGCATCATCTTTGTTCAGACGCTTGTAGGGAACGCTCATGGGAAACTCCTTGGGTGGATGTTGCAAGAAGCGCCGGGCCGGTTGGCCGGCGCTTTTTTGTAGGGATCAGAAAGCGAAACAGGAACAGCCGAACGCGCCCCAGAAACCGGCGAAGTCGCTGACCGGTGCGTTCGACAGTCGGGCTTTTTCATGGCTGTGCGAGTGCACCGCGCAGGCACCGACACACTGGTGCACTTGCGCCTGCAACGGCGAGTTCGGCCGCCAGTGGCCCGGCACCTTGACCACCGGTGACCAGTCCGGCAGCACAGGGATCGAGCGTGGGCCGAGGTCTTCGAAATCGCCGGCGGCGTAGACGATCTTGCCGCCGACCACGGTCAGCACCGACTCGATCCACTTGATTGCTTCTTCCTCGACATGGAAAAAGTCCGCGCTCAGCGCCGCCAGATCCGCCAGTTGCCCGACCTTGATCTGGCCCTTGTTGCCCTGCTCCGACGAGAACCAGGCGCTGCCGTGGGTGAACAGTTCCAGCGCGGTAGTGCGTGGCAGACCTTCTTCGTACAAGGCCAGACCGCCGACGGTGCGGCCGCTGACCATCCAGTACAGCGAGGTCCACGGGTTGTAGCTGGACACCCGCGTGGCATCGGTGCCGGCGCCTACTGGCACGCCTTCGGCAAGCATGCGTTTGATCGGCGGCGTGGCTTCGGCGGCTTTCGCGCCGTAGCGGTCGACGAAGTATTCGCCCTGGAACGCCATGCGATCCTGAATCGCGATGCCGCCGCCCAGCGCCCTCACCCGCTCGATGTTCTGCGGGGTGATGGTTTCGGCGTGGTCGAAGAACCACGGCAGACCATTGAATGGAATGTCGCGATTGACCTTCTCGAACACGTCGAGCATGCGGCTGATCGATTCGTTGTAAGTGGCGTGCAAGCGGAACGGCCAGCGCTGCTCGACCAGATGGCGCACCACCGGTTCCAGCTCCTGCTCCATGGTCTGCGGCAGGTCCGGGCGCGGTTCGAGGAAGTCTTCGAAGTCGGCGGCGGAGAACACCAGCATCTCGCCGGCACCGTTGTGCCGCAGGTAATCATCGCCCTGGTGCAACTTGACACTGCCAGTCCAGTTCTGGAAATCAGTCAGCTCTTCTTTGGGCTTCTGGGTGAACAGGTTGTAGGCGATGCGCACGGTCAACTGGTCATCCTTGGCCAGTTGCTCGATCACCTGATAGTCATCCGGATAGTTCTGGAAACCACCGCCGGCATCGATCGCGCTGGTCAGGCCGAGGCGATTGAGTTCGCGCATGAACTGCCGGGTCGAGTTGACCTGATATTCCAGCGGCAGCTTCGGCCCCTTGGCCAGCGTCGAGTACAGAATCATCGCGTTGGGTTTTGCCACCAGCATGCCGGTCGGATTGCCGTTGGCATCGCGGACGATCTCGCCGCCCGGCGGGTTCGGCGTGTCGCGGGTGTAACCGGCGACGCGCAGCGCGGCGCGGTTGAGCAGCGCGCGGTCGTACAGGTGCAGAACGAACACCGGGGTGTCCGGTGCCGCCTGGTTGAGTTCTTCGAGGGTCGGCATGCGTTTTTCGGCGAACTGGAATTCGTTCCAGCCACCCACCACGCGTACCCATTGCGGAGTCGGCGTGCGGTCGGCCTGCTCCTTGAGCATGCGCAGCGCATCGGCCAGCGACGGCACGCCTTCCCAACGCAGTTCGAGGTTGTAGTTCAGGCCGCCACGGATCAGGTGCAGGTGCGAGTCGTTGAGACCGGGGATCACGCAGCGACCGTGCAGGTCAATCACTTGCGTGGCCGAACCACGCAGGGCCATGGCCTGGGTGTCGTTACCGACGACGACAAAGCGTCCGTCCTTGATCGCCACCGCACTGGCCAGCGGCTTGCTGCGGTCTACGGTATGAAATTGGCCATTGAACAGAATCAGATCGGCGTTCATCGCAGTTCCTTTCGAGTAGATGAATGGGTGTCAGCGTGACGGCTGTTTCGCGGGCTCGACGTGAGCATGGGCCTGACCGGCTTCCAGCCACGGCGCGAACAACCGGGTCACGCGGGGCATGAACACGTACACCACCGACAGGACGATGGTCAGGGTGATCAGGAACGTGGCGACCACGTAGTTGGAAAGCAGCGGATGCAGCTTGAGCAGCGGCCCCCAGATCAGCGGCACCAGCAGCGTGTGCGGCAGAATCACCAGCAGGGTGATCACCGCTTGCTTCCAGCGCGGCGGCGGCTTGGCGGCATCGGCCAGTGGTGCGAACCAGAATTCGTTGACCGGCGCGACTTCGGTCTGGTCGCCATCGGCGAGCATCGGCGCTGCTTCATCCACCAGCGCCTGACGCTGCGGCGACTCCAGCCACAGCTGCATGGCCTCGGTGGAGCAAAAACGCAGCACGCAGGTGTAGGTGTCGAGGCCTTTGAGCTTGCCGCGCACCACGTCAACCCCGAGGTGACCGTCGCGCTGCCCGGCGACCCTGACGATGTTGCGCAACCACGCCTCGTAAGGCTGTTCGAATCCGGCCTTGACCCGGTGCTTGACGATCAGGGTCACGGTTTCACCGACCCCCGGTGCTTTTGGACTCAGGGCTTCAGGCATAACGCAGCACTCCGGGCAGACGGACATTGAGCGCCAGCCGTCCCGGCCCGGCGATAAACACAGTGGCGAACAGGATCAACAGCAACCAGCCGAATTGCCCCTCGGCCACACTCCATTGCGGATGCACGACCAGCAGCGCCACCAGCAGAACAAAAAGAATAGGCAAGCAGGCCAATCGCGCCAGCACCCCGCCGACGATCAGTAGCGGGCAGAGCACTTCGGCGAAAATCGCCAGGCTGAGGGTCAGGTGCGCCCCTAGATGAAACGGGTCTTCGATCTGCTGCAATTGCGCATTGAAATTCAACAGCTTGGGCAAGCCGTGGACCCACAGCAGAAACAATCCGCCGCTGACCCGCAGAAACAGCAAACCGGCGTCGCGCGCCCGTTCATCCCTTTGCAAAGCGTTCATGACCCCATCCTTTATTTCTTATCGGGGTGAATCATGCTCGGTGCGGGCGGTGGGAAATTGAATGGATGTGCTCTCTTTCAGGCGAGTCGGATTCCTGTGCGAGCGAGCCTGGTGCGGGCGGCGATCCGACAGTGGCGTCCGGTCAGCCAGCATCATTGTTGAATGACACACCGCTTTCGCGAGCAAGCCCGCTCCCACAGGGAAATTTGGCGCGTCAGGAATGCGGGATATCCAGCGGCGCCGCCATGAACTGGCTGATCCGCGAGCGCAGCCAGCGCTCGGCCGGGTCGTTGTCGTGCACCCCGCTCCAGGCCATCGACAGCTGCGCGGCGTCGATCGGAAAGGGTGGATCTTCGGCGCGCAGGTTGCAGCCTTCGACCAGTGCACACGCGGCATAGTCCGGTACGGTGGCAATCATTTCGGTGCCGGCGAGCAACGCGCGCAAACCGCTGAACTGCGGCACGCCGAGCACCACGCGCCGCCGCCGGCCGAGCTTGGCCAGATCCAGGTCGATGTTACCGCTCAGGTCGCCGGAGAACGACACCATCGCGTGCGGGCGCTCGCAGTATTCGTCCAGTGTCAGCGGCCCGGGACGGTCGTCGCCGCGCAAAACCTTGCAGGGAATGTCGCGCAGTTTCTTGCGCTTGGCGTTGGCCGGCAGATCGGTGGTGTAACTGACCCCGACCGAGATTTCCCCGGACGCCAGCAGCGCCGGCATCAACAGATAGTTGGCACGGCGCACCACCACGACAATCCCTGGTGCTTCTTGCTGGAGCTGTCGCAGCAGTGGCGGAAACAGACCGAACTCGGCGTCGTCCGACAGGCCGATGCGGAACACATCGCAACTGCTCGCCGGGTCGAACTCCTTGGCCCGGCTGACCGCGCCGGAGATCACGTCCATCGCCGGTTGCAGTTCCTGCAGAATCGCCAGCGCGCGGGCGGTCGGCTCCATGCTGCGGCCGTTGCGCAGCAGCAACGGATCATCGAACAGGTCGCGCAAACGCCCCAGCGCGGCACTCACCGCCGGTTGGCCCATAAACAGTTTTTCGGCGACGCGGGTCAGGTTCTTTTCGAACATCAGCGCTTCGAAAATCACCAGCAGGTTCATGTCGACGCGACGCAGATCGTTACGGTTCATGGGCGGCAATTCCTTCTATGACCAGTCGCAAGTGCTGAGCACTTTACCCGATCAACGGCGGTTTGCATCCGGGTCAGGCCTGCGAATTAACAACGATTAACTCGTCAGCCTGCCTCTCGCGTCTTAACAATGCAGGCCTCTGCGCAGCGTTGTTTTTGCCCCCACGACACGGACTTTGGCCATGGCTCAATTACAGCAATCAGTCGCCCTCGCCCCTGCCAGCGAACCCCGCAAGCCGCTCATCGGCGGCCTCAGCCCGCAACGGGAGCGGCAGGTCAAACAACTGATCCTCGAACGCCTCGGAGAAAGCCTGGAAGTGGCAGAGCTGGCACGCGCCTGCTCGCTGTCGCGCAGCCATTTCTCCCGGGCGTTCAAGGCCAGCACCGGCCAGGCACCCCAGGACTGGATCCGCGAACAGCGCATCGCCCGCGCCAAGCTGCTGATCCGCCACACGGGCCTGAGCCTGACGCAGATCAGCCTGGAATGCGGCTTCTGCGATCAGGCACATTTCTGTCACATGTTTACTCGCAGCGAAGGGATCAATCCGTTCGCCTGGCGCTGTCAGGTCATGCGTGAAAACCAGGACACCCGGACCCGGCCCATGACCTTTTGAGCGTTGCGCAGGAGCCCGGCGTTGCACTGATGGCCAAACCTGAGGAATATGCTGCGATACCTTGCACCCGACGATCTGCGTCCTCACGCAGCGTTCATTTGCCAGGATCACCGCATCACCGCAGGAGTGTGCTGTTGAGTCTTTCCCCGAATCAGGCCATCGGCTTCGGCCCCTATCGGATCTACACCGGGCAGCGGCTGGTCATGGAAGGTGACCAGCCGCTGCGCCTGGGTCGGCGCGCCATGGACATTCTGCTGATGCTGCTGGCGCATGCCGGTGAAGTGGTGAGCAAGCAGCAACTGCTCGCTGGCGTGTGGCCGGACAGTGTCGTCGAAGACATCAATCTGCGAGTACACATGGCCGCCCTGCGCAAGGCGCTGGGCGATGGTCAGGCCGGCCAGCGCTACATCGTCACCGTGGCCCAGCGCGGCTACAGTTTCGTTGCCCCGCTGACGGTGCAAGTCAGCGGACAACGGCTGCTGGAGGCAGCACCCGGACGCCATAATTTGCCGTTGCGCCATACCCGGATGATCGGCCGCCAGCCGCTGGTGGACAATCTGATGCAGCAACTGCCGCGACAGCGTTGCATCACCCTGGTCGGCCCCGGCGGAATCGGCAAGACCACCGTCGCCCTGCGCGTCGCCGAGCAGTTGCTCGGACGCTATCGTGACGGCATCCGCCTGCTGGATCTGGCACCGCTCAACGACCCGACGCTGATCGCCTCGCAACTGGCAAACCTGCTTGATCTGCCAGTGCACGACAGCGAGCCGCAGGCAGGGGTGATCAATCATTTGCGCGAGCGGCAGATGCTGCTGGTGATCGACAATTGCGAGCACCTGATCGATGCCGTGGCGCTGCTCGTCGAGAGCCTGCTGAGCGGCGCGCCGCAGGTGCACATTCTGGCCACCAGCCGTGAAAGCCTGCGCGCTGAAGGCGAGTTCGTGCAGCGTCTGGAATCCCTCGATTGCCCGCCAGCGATGGCCGTTCTCGATCGCCAGCAGGCGATGGGTTTTGCTGCCCTGCAACTGTTCGTCGAACGGGCCATGGGCGCCCATGAACACTTTGAACTGAGCGACGCCGACCTACCGCTGGCCATGGAAATCTGTCGGCGCCTGGACGGTATTCCGCTGGCCCTGGAACTGGCGGCAGCGCAGGTCGAGAGCCTGGGCCTGAGCGGTTTGCTGGAGCAATGGCAGGGCCATCTGCACCCGCTGGCGGCGGGCAACCACCCGCGCCATGCGCGGCACCAGACATTGCACGCCACACTGGACTGGAGCTTCAACCTGCTCAGCCCCTGCGAGCAGACCTGTCTGCGCCGCCTCGGGGTCTTTCGCGGCAGCTTCAGCCTGGCATCGGCCGCGGCGGTGATCGTCGGTCAGCACATCGATCCGACGCAGGTACTCGCGTCGGTCACGCAACTGGTGGGTAAATCGCTGCTGAATGTGGATGTTGGCGATGAAGAAGTGTTTTATCGCCTGCTCGACACGACCCGCCATTACGCCCTGGAAAAACTCGAATACAGCGGCGAGCACGAAACCCTGCGCGAACGCCACGCCGAACGCTGTCTGGCATTGATGGAGCAGGCGCAGACCGAATGGGAAAGCACTCCGAGCACGCAGTGGATTGAGCGCTATGCCCGAAGCCTGGAAGACCTGCGCGCCGCCCTCGACTGGAGTTTGCACGGCAACGGCTCGCGCCATCTCGGCATCCGTTTGACGGCGACGTCAGCCGCGTTGTGGCAGGAGCTGTCGTTGCTCAAGGAATATGGCGACCATGTGCGCCAGGCACTGACCTTGCTCGGCGGTGCCGAGCAACCCTGCCCACTTCTGGAGATTGCCCTGCAACTGGCACTCGGCAGCGCCTGCTACCACACCTGGGGCGGTTCGCCGGAGACTGTCGACGCCTTCACTCAAGCCAACGCATTGGCGCAACAGCAAAACGATGTCGCCGGACAGTTGCGTGCCATCTCCGGGCACCTGGCGGTCAATCTCAGTTGCGGGCATTACCAGGCGGCATTGCTGCAAAGCGAACAGTTCGATCGTCTCGGCGGCCACGACGAGCCACTGCTGTCGTTGAGCATTCACCGCTTGCGCGTCCTCGCCCTGCACTTCGCCGGCGACCAGCCGCAAGCGCGGGTCAGTGCCGAGCAAGTGATCCAGCGCATGGCCCACAGTGGCTATCGCAACCGCTTCACCCACGGTTTCGGCGTGCAGTACGACCAGAGCGTGGCTTCGCTGACCATTCTTGCCCGGGTGCTGTGGCTGCAGGGGTTTCCCGAACAGGCTTGGCGCACCGCTCGGCAGGCGCTGGACATCGCGGTGCAGATCAATCACGGCACTTCGATCTGCTACACCCTGGCGCTGGCCAGCTGTCTGATCGCGCATTACAACGGCGACGACAAGAACGCTCGCGCGCTGTTGCAACTGCTGTTGGAGCAGGCGCAGAAGCACTCGGTGCTGCTGTTCTATCGCTGGGGCCGGCACTATGCGCAGGTGATCGATAACCATCTGGCCCAGCCCGACGCTCCGGCGGATAACGGGCTGATCAAGGAGCTGATGGTCACGCTCGATGCTCGGCATATCGATGATGCGTTGCTGGAGCGGGCGCACAGCGGTGCGGCCGGCTGGAGCACCGCAGAAGTGTTGCGGGCCGAGGCTGAGCGGTTATTGGCGGATGAGGCGGGTTGTCCGCAGGGACGCCTCAGCGAGCAGGCAGAGCACCTCCTGCAAAACGCTCTCGCCATCGCCCGCTCCCAGGGCGCATTGGCCTGGGAGCTACGCAGCGCCACCTCATTGGCACAACTGTGGCAGCGTCAATCACGCCATCGCGAGGCATTGGATCTGCTGACCCCGATCTACCAGCGCTTCACCGAAGGCTATGCCACCCCGGACCTGCGCAAAGTGCGCTCACTGCTCGACGCGTTGCGTGGCCAGTTGTCCGCCCGCGCTTGATCGATTTCGTCCGCTGTACAGGACATGACGCTGCAGGTTTTCCATCCGTTCAGCGCTGGTTTCCAGCTGTTCGCGGACATAACAGCGAAGGGTGTTGAGCATCCGATACCGCGTCGAATCTCCACCGCGCTCCATCGTCAGCCATGACTTGGCGGCCAGGCGTTCAATCACCGCCCGCAGATGCGCACCGTCAATGACTCGCAGCGCAGCGTCCGCGGTGAAGGCCATGTTGAACACCGACAGGCGCTGCAATACCCGTCGTTCACAGGGACGCAGATCCTGATAACTCCAGTCCAGCGCGGCGCTCATGGATTGATGCCGGGGCATCGCGGTGCGTCGGCCATGACTGAGCAGGCGCAGACCATTGTCCAGTTGCGCTAGCAGCCCCACCAGCGCCAGCGCATCGATTTGCGCAGCCGCCAGCTCGATCGCCAGCGGCAAACCGTCCAGTCGCCGACAGATCGCGCACACGGTGTGCAGATCCTGCTCGCGCAGGCGGAAATCGTGCTGACGGGCACGCGCACGGCTGACCAGCAATTGCACCGCCGAATAGCCCATGAGCTCGTCGACACTGGCCGGCGCCGACGCCTTGGGGAAGGTCAATGGCGCAATCGGTTGCAGGGTCTCTAGATGGGCTTGCAGCGGTTCGCGGCTGGTGACCAGTAGCGCCAGCCGTGGCGCCGCCAACAGCAATCGTTCCACCAGCGCCCGGCATGATTCGCGACGCCGCTCGCCGTTATCCAGGATCAGCAAGGCATGCCGCGACGCTAACGTATCGAACGAGGTATCCAGAGTGTGCAGCAGACAGTCGAGCAACGACGGCGCATCACCGGCAATGGACAGGTCGATGTACCAGACACCGTCGCGATAATGCTGCAACAGCAACTCGGCCACCCGCAGCGCCACCGTGGATTTGCCGATGCCCGCCGGGCCCGTCAACGTCATCAGCCGGCATAGCGGCATTTGTCGCACCAGGCTGCCGACCAGCGAATCGCGGCCGATGACCGGGGTCAAGCGTGCGGGCAGGTTATGTTGCGGCGCCTGCAGGGTTTCGAATACCACTTGCGCGACACTGTCGCCGTGCACCGGGGCGATAAAGCTGTAACCACATTGCGGCACGTTGACGATGTAGCGCTGGCCGTTTTCACCATCGCCCAGTGCCCGGCGCAACGCAGCGATGTGCACCCGCAGGTTGATCTCTTCGACCACACTGTCCGGCCACACCCAGGCGATCAACTGCTCCTTGCGCACCACTCGACCTGCGTGCTCGACCAGCACCTGCAAAATATCGAGGGCGCGCCCGCCCATGCGCAACTGTCGATCCCCTTCGAGGATCAACCGTTGGCGCAGATGAAAGGCGTATGGCCCGAAATGCAGGACCGATGCCGCGGGTAAATCATTGTGGCTGTTCATGCCGTTTTCCGGCGCCAGTGCTCGCGGGCAGCATGCCCTCGGCGTCCAGTGCCTCTCCCTCCCAAGCGTTGCCGTTTATCTTGGCAGGCGCCGGTAACGGCACAACCTCCGTGCGGGGCGCAACACGGACATCCGGATGCACCGGACGGACACCAACGCTCTAGCTGAACTGTTCGCGGTATTGCGCCGGGGTCAGACCAAGCTTTTCAGTGAACAGAAAACGCATGTGCCGCACACTGCCGAAACCACTTTTATAGGCGACGGTCTTCAACGGCAGCTCGGTGGTCTCCAGAAGATTACGCGCGCAATCGATCCGGGCGTTTTGCAGAAACTCCATCGGCGTCATGCTCACATCCCGCGCGAACAGCCGCGCAAAGTGCCGGGTACTCATGTTCGCCAGACCCGCCATGCGCTCGACCGTGAAGGCTTCTTCGAGGTGTTCCAGGACATGGTTCTGCACCCGCGTGATCGCGGTTTCCTGGGGGGATACTGCCGCCATCAACGGACTGAACTGTGCTTGTCCGCCCTGTCGTTTCATCACCACCAGCAGAACCTTGGCCACGTCCTGAGCGACTTTTTTCCCATGATCCCGGGCGACCACGGCCAGCGCCAGATCGATACCGGCGGTCACGCCCCCCGAGGTAATCAGATTGCGGTCTTCCGTGTAGATCCGGTCGGTCTCCACCTGCGCCTCGGGGAAGGCCTTGATCAGTCGTTCGGTGTAGTTCCAGTGCGTGGTCACGCGATAACCGTCGAGCAGACCGGCATGCCCGAGCACAAAGGCCCCGGTGCAGATCGAACCGTAGCAACCAGCCTGCCTCACCGTGCGCCGCAGCCAGGCGAGCAGCGCCGGGTGTCTTTCGTTATAGGCACCCGGCCCACCCGGTACCAGCAACAGGTCGAAGGCCTGGGCAGGATCGTCGATATGGCGGTCGGTCTGCACCTGCACACCATTGGACGCCCGCAGCATCCCGCGCTCAGTGCCCAGGGTAATCAGTTGATAGTGATCTTCGGGCTTCAAGTAGCGATTGGCGACCGAAAACACCTCCATGGGACCGGCCATGTCGAGCAGAAGAAAGTCGGGAAACAGCACCATTGCCACGGTTTTCATGGGTGAACATCACTGAAATCAAGGAAAAGGAAGCAAGCCTCGCATTATGGCCAAGTGCGTAGAGAGCGGCGAAAAGAATGCGTGATCGACTGCGCAAAACTGTCAACCTGAGAGGGACAGTATTTCAATTTCCATCTACTTATTGCATCCATCGTTTAACAGTAACCTTCTCCTCACTCGGACGAATCAACGTCCCGCAAGGAGAATCCATCATGCTGACCCTTCGCAAAGCTTCCGACCGTGGCCTCGCCAATCATGGCTGGCTGAAGTCCTTCCACACCTTTTCCTTTGCCAGTTACCGCGATCCACGCGAACAGGGTTTTTCCGACCTGCTGGTGATCAACGATGACCGCGTGGCGGCCGGCAAGGGTTTCGGCCAGCACCCACATCGCGACATGGAGATCTTTTCCTACGTGCTTGAAGGTGCGCTGGAGCACAAGGACACCCTGGGCACCGGTTCGGTGATCCGCCCTGGTGATGTCCAACTGATGAGCGCCGGCAGCGGCGTGGCCCACAGCGAGTTCAACCATTCGGCCACCCGGCCTGTGCATTTTCTGCAGATCTGGATCGTGCCGGAAGTGGCCGGTGCCAAGCCGCGCTACCAGCAAGAGCACTTCAGTGCGCAGAAAAAACGCGGCCGCCTGCAACTGATCATCTCGCCGGACGGCGCTGATGGCTCGCTGAAAGTACGTCAGGACGCACGGGTCTACGCCGGCCTGTTCGACGGCCAGGAAAGCGCAACGCTGAAACTGCCGGCCAACCGTTATGCCTACGTGCATGTGGCGCGTGGCAGCGTGGAACTCAACGGCGTGCAGTTGCAGGAAGGCGACGGTGTGAGGGTTCGTGAAGAACAGGCCCTGACCTTGAGCAACGGCGTGGATGCCGAAGTGCTGGTGTTTGATCTGCGGCCGCAGGAGTTGCCGCAAATGCCATGAGCCACGGGTTTAACGCCTGCAAAAACGGCCTTCATTTGAAGGCCGTTTTTTATTGCGGTGGCAGTGGCGTTGGCAACTCCGGCGATTTGAGTGTGTGGGCATCCTTGCCCGCCTGGACTGCCGCGAAGGTGGTTTGTATCGCTACGTACATGTTGGCTTGGTTGGCGTAATAGGCCCCAACGACGATGGCGACTATTCCAAGTAACTGGACAGCCGTTGCTGCCCAGACGTTGGCCTTGACGGTGGCGCCTTGCCTTGCTGCGTCCTGCGCGCCGTCGGCAATTCTGCGCATCTCTTGCGTAATCAAGTCGTAGCGTTTGTCTCGTTCGACTTGAGTTTTGTCCCGTTCTCCCTGAACAGATAAAAACCCGTCAATTTTCATTGATACCGCGTCCAGTCGAGCATCCATTCGTGTCTCGATGGTCTCGATCCTGGCGTTGAACTCTTCTCGACTGATGGCGCCCATGACTTGCGTACTCTGACCGTTACCCGTTATGTCACTGCTTTGAAAGTGACTGAATTCCCTGGCTTCCAATTCGACACCTTTATCGGGCTACCGATACCGTCCGTGGTATGTCACTCCAGTGCAAGCGTGCGGCCTCGCACCAGCCTTTGGGTACGATAGCCCCCGGTCCTTCGGCCTACAAGCCAGCGGATTCTGCGTCCGGCGTAGGCCATTTCGTCAGACCTTGTGAGTTCGCCGAGAAAACGCGCCTTACTCGTTTTCCGACACAAACACCTCGACGATCTGCTCGATCACTGCCCTCACCCGCGCGGTATGACGCAGGTCCGCATGGGTCACCAGCCACACTTCGTACGGCTGCGGCCGGGTACGCTGCGGCCAGAGCCTGACCAGACTGTCGCGTTCGCCCATGTACACCGGGACTTCTCCTACACCAATACCCGCCGCAATCGAGCGACGCATCAACAGGCTGGAACCGAGGCTGGCGACGATTCGTCCGCGGCTGATCGGCTCCCCCACCAGGTTCAGGTCTCGGTTGCTCTGCAGATACGGTTGATAAACCACCAGATCATGCCCGGCGAAAGCACTGCCGGGTTCAGGTTCTCCGTGGGCGTCAACGTAAGCTTTTGAGGCGAACAATCCCGTTGGCCAGCGCGCGATGCGCCGAGCGATCAGGTCCGGATTGTCGGGCCGGGTGTTGCGTACGGCGATATCCGCCTCGCGCTTGGCCAGACTGAGGATCTGCGTGGAGGCGTCCAACTGCACGCGTACGTCCGGATGCAGTTCATGCAGGCGGGCGATGGCCGGGATCAGGAAGTCGATGGCCAGCGAATCGGTGCTGCTGACCCGCACCGTGCCGGTCAGGCGATCATCCAGCCCCTGGATCTGCCGCTCCAGCTCCAGCGCCGAATGCTCCATTTTCTCCACGGACCTGAGCGCCGCTTCACCGACAGCGGTCAGCGCATAGCCGTCAGACGTGCGCAGGAACAACGTTGCGCTGAGGGACTTTTCCAGTGCGGTAATCCGCCGTCCGACGGTGGCTTGATCCACACCCAACACCCGCGCTGCGCCGCGCAGTGTCGACTCGCGACAGACCGCGAGAAATACCCGTGCGTCATCCCAATTCATCTGATCCCCCGTTGATGCAGATTTGCATCACTGTGCTGCCAAAACGCTGCGCCAAAGCAGCAACAATAGCCGATATCCTCGCCACTGATCTCAAGCTTGAAATGCTTTTGCAGGGAATCATTGGCGCTCCTCTGAACTCCCACCTACAGATCTCCTACGCAACAGGACCGGATATGACACTGCCCAGCGAAATGACCCGTATCGAAATCACCCAACCCGGTGGCCCCGAAGTCTTGCAGGCCAAACACGTGCCCCTGCCCGTCGCCGCAGCCGGCGAAGTGCTGATTCGCGTGCATGCCGCCGGGATCAACCGCCCCGACGCCCTGCAACGTGCCGGCAAATACCCGATGAAGCCCGGAATGAATCCGATCCCCGGCCTGGAAGTGGCCGGCGAAGTCGTGGCGCTGGGCGCCGGCGTCAGCGAGTTTGCCGTGGGCGACAAGGTCTGCGCGCTGACCAACGGTGGCGGTTACGCCGAGTACTGCACCGTCCCGGCCGGGCAAACCCTGCCGATCCCCGATGGTCTGGATTGGGTGCAGGCCGCCGCCATCCCGGAAACCTTCTTCACCGTGTGGGCCAACCTGTTCGGCCTCGGCGACGCCCAGCGTGGTCAGCGCGTGTTGATCCACGGCGGCACCAGCGGCATCGGTACCACCGCGTTGATGCTATGCCGCGAGTTTGGCATCGAAGCCTTTGCCACTGCCGGCAGCGCGGATAAATGCGCGGCCATCAGTGAACTGGGTGGCCAGCCGATCAATTATCGCGAGCAGGACTTCGCCGCGGTCATCGCCGAAAAGACTGCAGGCCAAGGGGTAAACGCGGTTCTCGATATCATGGGTGCCTCGTACCTCAATGGTAATGTCAGCGCGTTGGCAATGGATGGCCGGCTGGTAATGCTCGGCTTTCTCGGCGGCGGACGGGCCAACGATGTCGACCTGTTGGCGATCATGGCCAAACGCGCGGTGATCACGGGTTCGTTGCTGCGTGCGCGTACCTCGGAGGAAAAGGCCGCAATTGCCGAGCAACTGCGCGAACACGTGTGGCCGGTGCTGGCCGCCGGGCGCTGCCTGCCGATCATCGACAAGGTCTACTCGCTGAACGATGCGGCCCAGGCGCATGCGCGCATGGAAGGTGGCGATCACATTGGCAAAATTGTGCTGCGGGTGGACTGAGCCGCAGCATTTTGTAATCGTTGCAAGCACACGGCGGTCGAAAAAGTCACGCGCAGGCGGAGGCTTCTGGTAAAAAGCCTTCTTTGTCTGCGTTGTGGTGAACCGTTTAATGCTCCTGTCCTTCATGACTCGTTTGCGTCGTCGCCGTCTGGCGTTCGCCTGCATGGCTGCGCTGATCATTGGCGTGCCGACGAGTTGTGCGGTGCTCGAACACACCGAGCGCAAACTGCTGTTTCGCATCGAACCGGGCACGGCCGGCTGGTATCACGGCTTGCCGGGCAGCGTGCAGGAACTCGACTTGCAGCCCAAGAGCTTCAAGGCCGGGCAGAATATTCATGCCTGGTGGTGGCCGGCAGAAAAAGCCAATGCCCCGGCAATCCTCTACCTGCATGGCGTGCGCTGGAACCTCACCGGGCAGCTGTTCCGTATCGAACAACTGCGCGCGGCCGGCTACTCGGTACTGGCCATCGACTACCGTGGTTTCGGCCAGAGCAAGGGTGATCTGCCTTCAGAAAGCAGCGTGTACGAAGATGCTCGTGTGGCGTGGGAACGTTTCAAACTGCTGCAGCCCGACCCGAGCAAACGCCTGATCTACGGACACTCCCTCGGCGGTGCCGTGGCCATTGATCTGGCTGCCGAACTCGGCCAGGACGCCGTTCGGGACAATACTCCGCTGCCGGTCAAAGGCCTGGTGATCGAGTCGACGTTCACCTCCCTCGCCGACGTGGCGGCCGCAGTGGCCAACACTTCACTACCGGTGCGCTGGCTGCTGTCGCAGAAGTTCGACTCCATCGACAAGATCGCCGAAATTCACATGCCACTGCTGGTGGTACATGGCATGGCCGACGCGTTTGTCCCGCCGCGCTTCAGCGAGCAACTGTTCAACGCCGCCCAACAACCAAAGCGACTGCTCTTGGTGCCGGGAGCCACCCACAACAACAGCATGGCGCTGGGCGGGCAGAATTATCGCAAGGCGATTGATGCGCTGATGCAGTCCAAACCCGCGCCCCACGTCGCAGGCCCCGCGCTGGCACGCAGCGCACAGGACTCCTAGCGATAGCCGCGAGCCTGCAGATCAAACAGCTTGGCATAGTGTCCATCGGCGGCGATCAGGCTGTCGTGATCGCCCTGCTCCAGTATCCGTCCGGCCTCCAGCACCATGATCTGATCGGCGTTGCGCACACTGGAGAAGCGATGGGAGATCAGCAAGGTCATGCGACCTTCGGTGTGCTGGCTGAAATGCTCGAACACTGCCGCTTCCGCCGCCGGATCCAGCGCCGAGGTCGGCTCGTCGAGAATCAGGATGTCGGCATCGCGGCGCATATAGGCCCGGGACAAGGCAATCTTCTGCCATTGCCCACCCGACAACTCCTGACCGCCGGCAAACCAGCGACCCAGTTGCGTGGCGTAGCCGCGGTCGAGCCCTTCGATGAACGGCGCGGCCATGCCTTCAGCCGCTGCCGCGTGCCAGCGCGGTTCTTCGTTGAAGGCCGAAGTATCCCCCACACCGATGTTTTCACCCACAGTGAACTGGTAGCGAATGTAATCCTGAAAAATCACGCCGATACGCCGACGCAAGGTGATCTCTTCCCAATCCTGCAAATCGCTGCCGTCGAGCAGAATGCGCCCCTGATCCGGCCGATACAGGCGGGTCAGCAATTTGATCAGTGTGGTCTTGCCTGAGCCATTCTCCCCCACCAGCGCCACGCTCTTGCCCGGCACCAGGTGCAGGTCGATGCCTTCCAGCGCTGCCCGGGTTGCTCCGGGATAACGGAAACCGACGTTTTCAAAGCGCAAGCCATCGCCCGGTTGCGCGCCGACGGTGAGATGACCGGAATCGGCCAGCACCGGTTCGGCCAGGTACTCGTACAGGTTCGACAAGTACAGACCGTCCTCGTACAAGCCGCTGATCGCACTCAGGCTGCTGCTGACCGCACTCTGGCCCTGCTTGAACAGCACCAGGTACATGGTCATCTGGCCGAGACTGATATTGCCGTGCACGGCGTCGATCACCACCCAGGCATAAGCCAGATAGAACGCCCCGGTGCCGAGCAATCCAAGACCGAAGCCCCAGCCATCGCGACGCAATGTCAGGCGCCGATCCTCGGCGTAGAGCTTGGCGAAGGTGTCCCGATAACGCTGCAACAGCAACGGCGCGAAGCCGAACAGCTTGACCTCTTTGATATAGGCCTCATGGGACAGCAAGGTTTCGATGTAATTTTGCTGCCGACTCTCCGGGGCCCGGCGGGTGAACAGGCGGAAAGCGTCGCCGGAGAAATGCGCCTCGGCAAAGAACACCGGCAACGCGCCGATCACCAGCAACAGCAGTGCCCACGGCGAAAAATGCACCAGCAGCACACCGAAGCTGATCAGCATGATCAGGTTCTGGATCAGCCCCAGAGACTTCATCACCAACGCCAGCGGCCGGGTCGAGGCTTCGCGGCGCACGCGCACCAGCTTGTCGTAGAACTCGGAGTTCTCGAACTGCACCAGCGACAGGGTCTGCGCCTTTTCCAGAATCAGCGTGTTGACCTTCTGCCCCAACTGCACCCGCAACAACGACTGCTGCACCGAGAGCGCCCGTTGTGTACCGGACAACAACGCCAGCACGCCCGCCTCCATCAGCACATAACGCAACACCGGCCACAGCGGTGCATCGCCCTGCTGCGCGTGCAACTGCATCGCCGTCACGACCGCATCGACAATGCGCTGGCCCAGCCACGCAGCCAGCGCCGGCAGAACGCCGGCAATCAGGGTCGCCAGCACCAACCCCAGAAACAACCCGCGTGATGTTGCCCAGACCAGCAACAGGGCGCGCCGGGCCTGATCGAACAGGGCGTTGAAGCGGGAAATCAAAGGCATGGCAGATCAAGCTCGATAGGTCGTTCAGGGTGTCATGGTACTCCGCAGGTTTTATCCGTGCTGAAGCCCGGCGTTTTCAGAAGAAAAACATCTGGAAAAACTCTGGCCGTTACGGCGTCCAATGCTTTGCTATGGTTTAACCGCCTTTCGCGGAACCTGGCGAAAATCGCCTCACTCCGCGCCTACTGCCAGGAACGCCATCATGAGAATCAATCCCTACCTGATCTTCAACGGCAACTGCCGCGAGGCCTTCACCTTTTATGAACAAGCCTTGCAGGGCAAACTCGAAGCGATGATGACCTACGGCGAAACACCCGCCGCCGAACACGTACCGAAGGAGCACCACAACCTCGTCAACCATACCTGCCTGAAGGTTGGCGACCAGATGATCATGGCCTCGGACACCACACCTGACCGGCCAACCGAGGGCATGAGCGGGTGCTCGATCTCCCTCAACGTCGACAGCATTGCCGAAGCCGAGCGAGTGTTTAACGCGCTGGCCAAGGACGCTCGCGTCGACATGCCGCTGCAAACCACATTTTGGGCCGCCCGTTTCGGCATGCTGGTCGATCGCTTTGGCGTGTCATGGATGGTCAATTGCGAGACTGACCAGTGATGCTGACATTTCGTCAGGCATGAAAAAGCCCAACCTCTTCAGGTTGGGCTTTTTGGTTTATCGCTGGGCCAGCTCATGCCGCACGCATTGTTCGTAATAGGTCTGCTTGACCGCCGCGGGTTTGAGCCTGGAGGTGCTGTTGTACGTCTGCTCGGTAATGCCCATCGCCGTCATGCGCATCCACGGTTGCTGGAACTTGCGCACCTGCAACTGCTTGCGCGCGCCGTACAGCGAGATCCCCGACAGCTTCGACTGCTGCGCCCCGGCAGCGATGTCCGAGCCCCAGGTACAGGCAAAACGATGACTCTTGCTCAACTCCTTCGCTTCAATGGCCGAAGCGAAGGCAGCCAGGGAAAGCGTTGCAACGGTTATGACAATCGTCCGCATATAGCCAACCTAACCTTTTGAAAAAAGGCGAGTTTGCCGGGGAAGCCCAAGCCTGGGGGCCAGCAAATTGCCGCTTTTCCGAGATTGACCTGTGCCTGCGCCGTGATCAGCGACCGCTGCGGACCTCAACCCGCAGACGCTCGGCGCCCTCCTCCGAACATTCGATATTCACCGGCAAGAAGCGCTCGATCACTGCGATATTGCTGTGCAGATGCTCGGTCATTCTCGGGGTGGTAAATGACCCGCCGCCGGCCAGCGCCATCGGCAGCAGCAACTGGTCGGCGAGGTGTTCCGCCACCGCAGCGTCACTGCGCAACCAGTCTGCCGCCTGATTGATTGCGGTATCAGCGACCTTCTCCGCCCGTAACAACACTTGGCCAAAGGCACTGAAGACTTCGGTGACCTGTTCGAACACGTACTCCAGCAACAACACATTACCGGGGCCACGCGCCGGATCGAGCGTGATCGACTGCAATGTTTCCGATGACCAGTTCAGGCGTTTGGCCACCCGATTCAGTTCTCGCTCGGCGACAGTCGGTGCGAGACCGGCCGTCAGCGCGATTGCTTGATGCGACAGCAGTGTCCCGCGCTCACACAGATCAAGTCGCGTCAGTTGCGACGGCTGCACCGTGACGTCGATCTCACCACCACCGGCCGGGACGAAGCCGTGACGCAACAGATCCAGCTCAATGCCGGCCCCCATGCGTCGCATCAGCGGCAACCAACTGCGCGTGAGGAAATCGGCAGGCGGCGCCAATGGATTATGGGTACCGCCGCTGATCCGCACGCGACTTGTGCCCGGCGCCTGCAACAACGCCGGCAGCAGTGTCTGCAACACCAACGTGCAACTACCGGCCGTACCGATCGCAAACCGGTAATCACCCGAACGAATCGTTCCCGGCTCGAAATGCAGCTCCTGCGAGCCCAACTCCGCTCCCGCGATCCGTGCGCCGCAGACTTCGGCAGCTGCCATCACTGCCGTCAAATGCTGTCGCAACAATCCCGGCCGACTGCGGCGGGCGCGAATCTGTTTAATGCGAAACGCCTGGCCCGTCACCATCGACAGGCTCAGCGCGCTGCGCAACACCTGACCGCCACCAATCGCGCCGTCCAGTTCAATCACTTGCTGTTCCATTTCAATCCTTACGCGTACAACCCGACGGTCTCCCTGAGGTAGTCATCCAGTCGTCGCGAGTCTTCCTGAGTTCTGAGTAATGTGGGCACATCGCGCTCGAGTTCGGCAGCGATGAACCTGTGCAGCGCCGGACGAAGCGGACCATAGGTGCTCTCGTCGGCATTGCGTTTAAGTGCCAGCAGTTCGTCGACTTCAGCCAGCAGTGCACGGTCGTCGACCGTGGTCAGCAGGTCGGCGAAGGTCATCGGCGGACGTCCACGCCCCTGATCGATCCAGCGCACCGCCAACAATGGCCGCAGCACGTAGAAGTACTTCTTGAACCGCACGCTGTCGCCTTGCAGGTACTGGCGAAAATTGTTTTTCGCCATCGACAGATAGTGGTTACGGGCTGCCGGCGGGCTGTAGAACGCTTCGGCCAGCTCACGCAGTTGCGCAACCTGTGCGCTTTCGCTGCGGTACACCAATGGCGAGTCGAGCCACTCCAGCAGCGTCGGGTTGGACTTGCGCAACAACCCGAGGGTCTTGCGCAGCTCCCAGCCGCTGACATCCAGCTCATCGTCCAATGGCCGCTCGATCACATCGCGCGGCGTGTCGACCTGAACGAACCACTGCGGTTTTTCCACGTACACGAACCGTACGTCGTAGTCACTGTCAGTCGAGGCAAAGCCCCAGGCCCGACTGCCGGACTCACAGGCGTACAACACCGTGACGTTGCGCTCGCGCTCTATACGCGCCAACTCTTCCAGTACCCGCGCACGCATCGTGTCGCACAGCGGGTGGCGTTCTTCGAATTCCATGCTTGCTGATCCTTTTATCCTTTGACGCACACCACTTGCCGCAGGGTGTGCAGCACTTCCACCAGTTCGCGCTGGGCGTGCATGACTTTGTCGATGTCCTTGTAGGCCATCGGAATTTCGTCGATCACCGCTTCGTCCTTGCGGCACTCCACATGCGCCGTGGCGCGGATCTGGTCCTCGACGGTGAAGGTGTTCCTGGCCTTGGTGCGGCTCATGGTGCGGCCGGCGCCGTGGCTGCAGGAGTTGAACGACTCTTCGTTGCCCAGGCCGCGCACAATGAAACTCTTGGCGCCCATCGAACCCGGAATGATCCCCAGCTCACCTTTCTTCGCCGACACCGCGCCTTTGCGAGTGACCAATACTTCTTCGCCGAAATGCCGCTCTTTCTGCACGTAGTTGTGGTGGCAGTTGACCGCTTCCAGCGCCACCTCGAACGGCTTGCGAATGATCTGGCGCGTGGCCTGAATCACCGCGCGCATCATCAGTTCGCGGTTCTGTCTGGCGAAGTCCTGCGCCCAGCTCACCGCTTCCACGTAATCATCGAAGTGCTGGCTGCCTTCTTCGAAATACGCCAGGTCACGATCCGGCAGGTTGGCAATATGTTGCCGCATATCCGCCTGAGCCTTCTGAATGAACAGGTTGCCAATGGCGTTACCGACACCGCGAGAACCACTGTGCAACATGAACCAGACCCGGTTGGCTTCATCCAGGCACACTTCAATGAAGTGGTTGCCACTGCCAAGCGTGCCCAGATGCCCGCGGTTGTTGGTGTTGGCCAGTTTCGGGTACTTGTCGGTGATCAGCTTGAAACGTGGCTGAAGCCCCGCCCACGCCTGATCGGCTTGCTGCGGAATCTCGTCCCATGCACCCTTGTCGCGCCGCGAACGGTTCGAACTGCGGCCATGGGGCACCGCTTGCTCAATGGCGCTGCGCAGGCCTTGCAGATTGTCCGGCAGGTCGGCTGCGGTCAGCGACGTGCGTGCGGCGATCATGCCGCAACCGATGTCCACGCCGACGGCCGCCGGGATGATCGCACCCACCGTCGGAATCACGCTGCCAATGGTCGAGCCCTTGCCCAGATGCACATCCGGCATCACCGCCAGATGCTTGAAGATGAACGGCATCTTTGCGGTGTTCATCAGTTGTTCGCGGGCCTCGGTTTCTACCGGGACGCCTTCGGTCCAGAGTTTGATCGGCTTGCCGTTGGCGACTTCGAGCAGTTGGTAAGTGTGTTCTTTCATTTCTCTATTCTTCATTCGTTGGCCGATGATTCGGCGTTGTTCCGTCATGTACAGCGACAAAAAAACAGACACTGTGGCTCTGCCAGTCGAGCCCCCGTTGCCGGGGCGGGATTCGAACCCGCGTTCCGATGGAGTACCTGTTGCATTCGCTGCCTTCTTTTTCAATTAAGGTGGCACGACAAAAGTTGATGACTGTTGCGCGTTGCCGCGCACCGGGGTTAACCGGCCTCAGATGTACAGCCATCAGGCATTCGTGCCGTCACACACGCTGACAAGGGTTTGATGAGACGTCTTGGATGTAGTCCCACCGGCATTCAGCGCCTGTGACAAATCAATTCATTGCATATTCTCGATCGTTTCGACCCAGTGCTTCGCGCCGTAACGACCGCTGGTGAACTGCTCGACCACATCGAACACTGCATCGCTGAAACCGCCGACATTCAGAATGTCATCGCGGTCCGCCGCCTGCGTTGCATAACCCGGCTGGATATCGATGCATACCAGCCGCGCCTGCGGGTTGATCTGCTTGATGCGCTCCCACTGGCGCATGGTCTCACTGGCGCCATGGCGTCGCGTATCGATCCAGGACTCGTTGTCCGATACCAGAATCAGCGTATCGACCCTGGCCTTGCTGTCCGCCAGTTTCTTCAGCGGCGCCGAGCAATTGGTGCCGCCACCAAAGGCCGCGGCCAGTTTCTCCGCGTTGCTGATCACGCTGTCCCGTGGATTGAGGTGGATATCCACCACCTTCACTTCGAACGGCATCACCCGCGCCGCTGGCTGTTTGCGCAACACCGCTGCCGCGACCAGTGCCGCCACATCGATGCAACGCACCGCCGTGGTCGCGCCCTGACGATAACCGGTGGCCGGGCTGCCCATCGAACCCGATACGTCCGGGCAAACCACCACCGCGCCTTCCAGCTTCGGCACGTTGGCCAGCGACAACTCAAGTGCGTCCTGCAACGCCTCGCGGATCTGCAGCGGTACGTTATCGCCAACCATCCGATAAGCCGCCAGCAACTGGTATGGATAAACCCGCGCCTTGGCCACTTCCTGCGGATCTGCAAGTCGCGCTGCCACGTACTCGACGCAACCCGGTACCTCGAATGCGCCATGCCGCTCCAGGGTGTTGAGGTTGATGCGCAATCCCTGCCAGCCCATGTTGTAAGCCTGCGCAGCCCATTGTTCTTTGCTCAGGGTTTCGTTGCCGAGCAGTTGGAACGGTACCGCGGGTACTTGATGACTCGCGCCGCTGCGAAATGCCAGCAGATCGCGGGTCAACTCAGGCAATGCCTGCACATCCACCGGTTTACCGATCAACCACGCGAAGAATGCTTCGCGCCAGGCCTCAGCCGGTTTCGGGTGAACCATCTTCACCACATCAGCCAGCGATGGCTGGTTGCCAATCGACGCTTGCAGCAGTTGACGTTCGGTCGCGCGGTTCAGCCAGTTCTGCACCAGACGCTTGGGTTGCGAACCGAGGGATTTGCGCCCGGTGGCGCCACTGCGCAGGATCTGCACGTAGTTGCGCAACATCTTGCCGCTGTCGATCACTTGTTCAAACACCTCAGGTACCAGCGACGAACGGTTCGCCGTCAACGCCGCCAGCAGCAACGCCGGCATATCTTTCATGTGGCCTTTTTGGCGAGCGTAGACAGCAGCCTTCGCCACGAAACGGCTGTCGAGTTCAGCCACCAGCTTCAATACTTGATCCAGCTGACTTTCAGCGCTGGCGTAAAACGTCTGGTTCAGGCAACCGGTGACCGCCAGTTGAGCCAGTTGATGCTTCGGGGTGTAGGCATATGCCGAGGCACCCGAAGCATTCAAAGTGTCGCAGGCTGGCAGTTGCTTCGATTGCTTGTTGAAGAGTTTGAAGTTGGCCATCGTGGCGTCTCGCTCTGTTGTCCTGTTCGTTGCGATAGGTATTGCAGCGGCTGTGCCAGTTTTGGAAAGTCGTAAAATTTATTTATTATCTAATTGATTTATAAGGTTTTTTTATTTTTTATGGTTTTCTTTTAGCTGAACCGAAGACAAACCAACCATGAGAAATCTATCATTTGATATCGTCATTTATCTTTTGAGATAGCCATGCCAAACAAACGCACCGTCGCCATCGGTTTTATCGGCGCCACCCTGGACCGCGTTGGCAAGGGCGCCAATCGCTGGAGCCATTGGCGGCCGAGCGTGGGCCTGTGCCAACAACCGGACGTGCTGATCCACCGCCTGGAATTGATTCACGGCATCGACGCGCGCGACATCAGCCTCGCTGAACGGGTTCGCGCCGATATCCAGCAGGTCTCACCGGAAACCGAAGTCCACCTGCACCCCATGGCACTGCGCAATCCGTGGGATTTCGAAGAGGTCTACGGCGCCCTGCATGACTTCACAACGGCCTACAGCTTCGATACCGAGCACGAGGATTATCTGGTTCACATCACCACCGGCACCCACGTCGCACAGATTTGCTGGTTCCTGCTGACTGAAGCACGCTATCTGCCGGCGCGCCTGATCCAGACCTCCCCCGCCCGACGCAAAAGCGAAGATGAACAAGCCACCGGCACTCACGCCCTGATCGACCTCGACCTGTCGCGTTATGACCGCATTGCCTCGCGTTTCGCCAACAAACGCCTCGAGGGCCTGGAGTTCTTGAAGTCCGGCATCGCCACCCGTAACGCGGCGTTCAACCGCTCCATCGAGCAGATAGAGCGCGTCGCGGTGCGCTCCAAGGCGCCCATGCTGCTGATCGGCCCGACCGGCGCCGGCAAATCGTTTCTCGCCCGGCGCATCTATGAACTCAAACGCAGTCGCCATCAAATGCAGGGCCGGTTTGTTGAGGTGAACTGCGCCACCCTGCGTGGCGACGGCGCGATGTCGGCATTGTTTGGTCACGTCAAAGGCGCTTTCACCGGCGCACAGAACGCCCGCGACGGCCTGCTACGGGCAGCGGATGGCGGCATGTTGTTTCTCGATGAAATCGGTGAGCTGGGCGCGGACGAACAGGCGATGCTGCTCAAGGCTATCGAAGAAAAGCGCTTCTTTCCGCTTGGCTCCGACAAGGAGGTCGACAGCGACTTCCTGATCATCGCCGGCACTCACCGCGATCTGCGCTGCCGCGTCGCCGAAGGCCTGTTCCGCGAAGATCTGTACGCGCGTATCAACCTCTGGACATTTGATTTGCCCGGCCTGGCCGGCCGCCGCGAAGACATCGAGCCCAACGTCGATTTCGAACTGGAACGCCACGCCCGCGATCACGGCCAGCTAGTGCGTTTCAACCTCGAAGCACGGCGACGCTACCTCGCCTTCGCCAGCTCTCGGGAAGCGGCATGGCTGGGCAACTTTCGCGAACTGTCAGCATCGATTACCCGGATGGCCACACTGGCTGACAGCGGACGAATTGATGAGGCGCAAGTGCAGGAAGAAATTGATCGGCTGCGTTATGCGTGGGGACTGACGCAAGCGGACGGGATGTCGGATGAACTACCGGGAGACACCGAAAGCATGGACCTGTTCGATCGGCTGCAATTGAAGGCGGTACTTGACGTATGCCGGCAGGCAGACAGCCTGTCGGATGCAGGGCGCAGATTGTTTGGGGTATCGCGCCAGGCCAAGGCGCAGCCGAATGATGCAGATCGCTTGAGAAAATACCTCAGCCGGTTCGGGATTGAATGGGCCGACTTGCAAGCCGCAAAATCATAGTCCCCGCCGACTCTACCGCTCGTCCAACAGCAAGCACCTTGGGCCTGTTCATGCCTCCAATGGTTTACCCCCATCGCGCGGAAGACTCAACAATGAACAAGTCGATTGTCACCATGACGCTTGCCAGCCTGCTGTTGACTGGCTCGCTCTTCTCGCAGGCCGCGGAGAAGTCAGGAACGGTAGAAGCACCCGCCGTCTCACCGGGAGCCAATCAGGCGAAAAACTCCGAGTCCAACGACGAAAAAGCCAATAAAAAGGGCGAAGAAGCATCAGGTTCAAACTCTGGCGCCGAGCCCAAAGAAACCCAGAAAGATGCCGCTACCTCGAGTGACTCGGAGGATATTCAGCAAGATTCGAAACCTTAAGACTTGGGCGACTGCCGCCGCCTCATTTGACTCATCTAAACGCGGATCACAATTGTCGAGGCAAGCATGTCGCCCAAGCGTTTGCGCGAGCCAAAGAAGATGAAAATCCAGTCGAGGATGTTCAGGAAGGGCGTTGTGATGTTGCGTATGAACGATTGATACAGATTGCAGTTCAAGTAGCTACGCTCATCAATCACCGACATCCCCAGCAGTTTTTTACCCAGGCTTTGCCCGTTGGGCATTGCATCGGAAAACAGGTAATACGACACACCCGAACCAAAAGCCAGGATAGCCACCACATTTGGCGGCAAACCAATAAACTCCGCCAGCCGTCCTACGAAGAGGATCAAAAAGTAGGTGATCAATGTATCGATGATCTGCCCGCCCCAGCGACGGCCCAGCCCTGCGAGATTTTTGGGCTTTTGATACTCACTGCTGGTATTGCTGATGTCCATGCGCCTTCGCTCGATCGGAATTTAGATAACCGGGTATCGGCATCCGATCGCCAATATTTAATGGCGCTTCAGAGGAGTGCGGTCAATCAAACCCACAAGATTGCTCCGAATGAATAGGCTCACTGAAGGTAAAGAAGTAGAACGATATTTTCTCGTCCTCTACGTCTTTTAATTCATATCTGATCCTGTCGAGCCCACGATCGATTCGGGTAACGACGAGCTCCATGAATTGAGTCAATCCGCCGCCAAAGCCACTTAGATCAAGCGCACTGACATCCTGAAAATTTATAGTGATAGCGCTTTCTGCTGCGTCATCGAGCGACGACATCGTCAAGGCCAGGTTGTACTTGAAGTCTTGAATTTCGATATTCAGCGAAACGACCGCATTGTGCTGAATCAAAAGCGAGTTCAAGCGAGATAACTTATCCATTTTCTTAGGAACCCATGACGGAAAAGATGTGGCCTGCACTTCATTCGTGTATCTGAGCGAGCATCTTCAGCCCTGGCAGGCAGAGTATCAACCCGACATCAGATTGGCTGCGCAGTCGGATCCCGCTTGCCTATCAAGTGATCCAAACTTTTCATCCAGCGACCTTTTTTGCGCGGGTATTGCGCAGGCACAAAAAAGCCGATCTGAATGATCGGCTTAGATGAAGTCCCGAAAAACTCCCTACGCATGAAAAAGCCCAACTGGTTAGAGTTGGGCTAAGTCATTGAATTATATGGTCGGGACGGAGTGATTCGAACACTCGACCCCTAGCACCCCATGCTAGTGCGCTACCGGACTGCGCTACGCCCCGACTGGTTTGAAACCTGCCCTTCATCTCGAAGAGCGCTCAAGAATATAGCGCAAGCTTTTGAAAACTGGAAGTATTCAAACGCAGCTTTTTATTTCTTGAGAACCACCAGTACATCTTCAAGCTCAGCGATCATCTGGCGGATCATTTGCTTGTATTGGGTGGTGTCGTCTTTGGCTTCATCGCCGGACAAACGCAGACGCGCACCGCCGATGGTGAAACCCTGATCGTAAAGGAGCGCGCGGATCTGCCGGATCATCAGCACATCCTGGCGCTGATAATACCGGCGGTTTCCGCGGCGTTTGACGGGGTTGAGTTGAGGAAACTCCTGCTCCCAGTAGCGCAGCACGTGTGGTTTTACTGCACACAGCTCGCTGACTTCACCAATGGTGAAGTAGCGTTTGCCCGGGATGACGGGTAGTTCGTCGTTATGACTTGGTTCCAGCATAAGCCTCAACTCGGGCCTTCAACTTCTGCCCTGGACGAAAGGTGACCACACGGCGAGCCGTGATCGGGATTTCTTCCCCCGTTTTCGGGTTGCGGCCAGGCCGCTGGCGCTTGTCCCGAAGGTCGAAATTGCCGAAACCGGACAATTTGACCTGCTCGTTGTCTTCAAGAGCGTGCCTGATTTCCTCGAAAAACAGTTCAACCAATTCCTTGGCTTCCCGCTTGTTCAGGCCCAGCTCTTCATACAGACGTTCCGCCATCTCAGCTTTCGTCAAAGCCCCCATACGTCACTTCCTTAACGTGGCGTTCAACCTTTGTTCGAGCGAGGTGAGGATATTTTGCGTCGTCGAATTCACCTCATCGTCATTAAGAGTGCGCGATGGATGCTGCCAGGTCAAGCCAACTGCAAGGCTTTTTCTATCAGGATCAATACCTTTACCCTGATACACGTCAAACAGCCTGAGATCCGTGAGCCATTCGCCTGCATTTTCTCGGATTACGCCCAATACCGCCGAGGCCGCGACGTCTTTGTGCGCGATCAGCGCAAGGTCACGACGCACTTCAGGAAAACGCGACAACTCGTGGAATTGCGGCATTTTTCCGGAAGCGACTTCAGCCAGAACCAGCTCGAAGACGAAGACCGGACGATCCAGACCCAGGGCCTTGGACAGCTCCGGGTGAATCGCACCGATAAAGCCGACTTCACGCCCGTCACGTTCGATGCGCGCGGTTTGTCCCGGGTGCAGCGCCGGGTGTTTGCCCGGAGCGAAAGTGAAGGTATCCAGCGCACCGGCAAAGCCCAGCACCGCTTCAACATCAGCTTTTACGTCGAAGAAATCGACGGTGTCGCGACCTTGCGCCCAACCTTCAGGCAGACGGCTACCGCAAACCACGCCCGACAGCATCGGCTCTTGCTTCAGACCTTCCAGCTGACCGACGAAGCGCAGACCGCTTTCGAACAGACGCACGCGATCCTGCTGGCGGTTCAGGTTGTGCTGCAACGCCTTGACCAGACCCGGCCACAGCGAAGAACGCATGGCAGCCATGTCATTGGAAATCGGGTTGGCCAGCAACAGCGGCTCTACGCCCGGATTGAACAGTTCGAACTGCTTCGGATCGATGAAGCTGTAAGTGATCGCTTCCTGATAACCGCGGGCTACCAGCAGACGACGCAGCTCAGGCAATTCGCTGCGCGCTTCAGCCTTGGCCTGTGGCGCCAGACGCGCTTGCGGGTAACGAACCGGCAGACGGTTGTAGCCATACAGGCGAGCCAGCTCTTCGATCAGATCGACTTCCAGGCTGATGTCGAAGCGATGGCTTGGCACTTCTACGCGCCACTGCCCTGCTCCGTCAGCGGAAATATTCAGACCCAAGGCGCTGAGCAGACGCTCGACCTGAGCCGAATCCATTTCCATCCCCAGCATCTGGGTGATGCGCTGCGCACGCAGGGTGATCGGCGCGATCGACGGCAGGTGCTGCTCGCTGACGGTCTCGATGATCGGGCCGGCTTCGCCACCGGTGATTTCCAGCAGCAGGCCAGTGGCGCGCTCCATGGCTTCACGGGCCAGTTGCCAGTCCACGCCGCGCTCGTAACGATGCGAAGCGTCGGTGTGCAGACCGTAGGAACGAGCCTTGCCTGCCACAGCGATCTGGTCGAAGAACGCACTTTCCAGGAAAACGTCGCGAGTGGTCGCGGACACACCGCTGTGCTCGCCACCCATCACGCCGGCAATCGCCAGAGCACGGGTATGGTCGGCAATCACCAGCGTATCGCTACGCAGGCTGACTTCCTGACCGTCGAGCAGCACCAGCTTCTCGCCCTCTTCCGCCATACGCACGCGGATGCCGCCATTGATTTCGGCGAGATCGAAAGCGTGCAGCGGCTGACCCAGCTCGAGCATCACGTAGTTGGTGATGTCGACGGCAGCGTCGATGCTGCGCACATCGGCGCGGCGCAGACGCTCAACCATCCACAACGGGGTTGGTTTGGACAGGTCGACATTGCGGATGACGCGGCCCAGGTAACGCGGGCAAGCGGCAGGCGCCAGCACTTCTACCGAACGCACTTCGTCGTGCGCAGCCGGAATGGTCATGACCACCGGGCGAGCGACCGGCGTGTCGTACAGCGCGCCGACTTCACGGGCCAGACCGGCCAGCGACAGGCAGTCGCCACGGTTCGGGGTCAGGTCAACCTCGATGCTGGCGTCTTCCAGATCCAGATACACACGGAAATCTTCGCCCACCGGCGCATCAGCCGGCAGCTCCATCAGACCGTCATTGCCTTCACCGACCTGCAGCTCGGCTTGCGAGCACAACATGCCGTTGGACTCCACGCCGCGCAGCTTGGCCTTCTTGATCTTGAAGTCGCCCGGCAGTTCGGCACCGATCATGGCGAACGGAATCTTCAGGCCCGGACGCACGTTTGGCGCACCGCACACGACCTGGAAGGTTTCCGCGCCATTGCTGACCTGGCATACACGCAGCTTGTCGGCGTCAGGGTGTTGCTCGGTGCTCAGCACCTCGCCCACTACCACGCCGCTGAATACACCGGCGGCCGGGGTCACGCTATCGACCTCCAGACCCGCCATCGACAGACGAGCAACCAGCTCGTCGCGACTTACCTGCGGGCTAACCCAGCCACGCAGCCATTGTTCACTGAATTTCATCCTGCTCTCCTAAGAATTCGTTACGACTAGCGAAATTGCGCGAGGAACCGCAAGTCGTTGTCGAAGAACAGACGCAAGTCGTTCACGCCGTAACGGAGCATCGCCAGACGCTCGACGCCCATGCCGAAGGCAAAACCGGAGAACTCTTCCGGATCGATGCCGGACATGCGCAGCACGTTCGGATGGACCATGCCGCAGCCCATGACTTCCAGCCAGCCGGTCTGTTTGCAGACGCGGCAGCCTTTACCGCTGCACATCACGCATTCCATGTCGACTTCAGCGGATGGCTCGGTGAACGGGAAGTACGAAGGACGGAAACGTACGGCCAGCTCTTTTTCGAAGAACACCCGCAGGAACTCTTCGATGGTGCCTTTGAGATCGGCGAAATTGATGTCGCGATCGACCAGCAGGCCTTCGACCTGGTGGAACATCGGCGAGTGGGTGATATCGGAGTCGCTGCGGTACACACGGCCTGGGCAGACAATGCGGATCGGCGGCTGCTTGGACTCCATGGTGCGGACCTGTACCGGTGAGGTATGGGTGCGCAGCAACATGTTCGCATTGAAATAGAAGGTGTCATGCATCGACCGGGCCGGGTGGTGGCCTGGGATGTTGAGCGCTTCAAAGTTGTGGTAGTCGTCTTCGACCTCAGGGCCTTCGGCGATGCCGTAGCCGATGCGGGTGAAGAACTGCTCGACTCGTTCCAGAGTCCGGGTCACCGGATGCAGACCACCGGAGGTCTGACCACGGCCCGGCAACGTCACGTCAATGGATTCGGCAGACAGTTTGGCAGCCAGTTCGGCTTCTTCAAACAGAGCCATGCGCGCATTGAGAACGCCTGTGACACGTTCCTTGGCAACGTTGATCAGGGCGCCGACTTGCGGACGCTCTTCTGCCGGCAAATTCCCCAGGGTCTTCATCACCTGAGTCAATTCACCTTTTTTGCCAAGGTATTGAACCCGGATTTGCTCCAGGGCATTGATATCTTCAGCGCTTTGCACAGCCTCTAGTGCTTGAGAGACCAGCGCATCCAGGTTTTCCATGTACAGACTCCAGATACAAAATAGGGGAAGAGCTTGAAGGCTCTTCCCCTATTTATGACGTTTAACACCTGGCCCCACAGAGGTGAGGCCGGGTGACTGTCGGGGGTACTTAAGCCAAGGTGGCTTTAGCTTTCTCGACAATCGCAGCAAACGCCGCTTTTTCGTTCACTGCCAGATCAGCCAGAACCTTACGGTCGATCTCGATGGACGCTTTTTTCAGGCCAGCAATGAAACGGCTGTAGGACAGACCGTTAACACGAGCACCAGCGTTGATACGAGCGATCCACAGAGCGCGGAACTGACGTTTTTTCTGACGACGGTCACGGTAGGCGTATTGGCCTGCCTTGATTACCGCTTGCTTGGCAACACGGAATACGCGGGAGCGTGCGCCGTAGTAGCCTTTAGCAAGTTTCAGAATTTTTTTGTGACGCTTACGGGCAATGACGCCACGCTTTACACGAGCCATGAGTTACTTCCTCTATTCTTGACTAAAATTAACGAAGGCGCAGCATGCGCTCGACTTTTGCCACGTCAGACGGATGCAGCAAGCTGCTACCGCGCAGTTGACGCTTACGCTTGGTCGACATTTTGGTCAGGATGTGGCTCTTGAAAGCGTGCTTGTGCTTGATACCGTTAGCAGTTTTCAGAAACCGCTTAGCAGCACCACTTTTGGTTTTCATTTTTGGCATGTTCGGATACTCCGCATTCAGTTGATAAACATAATCAGAAGGCCTGCCGTGCCCTGTTGATTACTTCTTCTTTTTCGGGGCGATGACCATGATCAGCTGGCGTCCTTCCATCTTAGGATGCTGTTCGACCGAACCGTACTCGAGCAGGTCAGCTTCAACCCGCTTGAGGAGTTCCATCCCCAGCTCCTGGTGGGCCATCTCACGGCCGCGGAATCGCAAGGATACCTTGGCCCTGTCCCCGTCACTCAGGAAACGTACCAGGTTGCGCAGTTTTACCTGGTAATCCCCTTCCTCCGTCCCTGGACGAAACTTGATTTCTTTTACCTGAATCTGCTTCTGGTTTTTCTTCGCTGCTGCAATCTGCTTCTTCTTTTCGAAGATCGATTTGCCGTAGTCCATCACCCGGCAAACCGGTGGGACTGCGTCAGCAGAGATTTCTACCAGATCAAGCTTTGCTTCTTCAGCAATACGAAGCGCTTCATCAATCGAGACGATGCCAATCTGCTCGCCATCAGCGCCAATTAACCGAACCTCGCGTGCCGAGATATTCTCGTTGATCGGGGCTTTCGGTGCAGCTCGTTTATCTTGTCTCATTTCACGCTTAATAATAATTACTCCGAATCTGGGCGACCACGCCGGGAAACCGCTTGCGCGAGAAACTCAGCGAACTGGGCGACGGGCATCGAGCCCAGGTCAGCACCTTCACGAGTACGCACAGCGACAGTCTGCATCTCGACTTCCTTATCTCCGATAACCAAAAGATAGGGAACCTTGAGCAAAGTATGCTCGCGGATTTTAAAGCCGATCTTTTCATTTCTCAAGTCGGACTTGGCACGAAATCCGCTTTCGTTGAGAGTTTTTTCCACTTCAGCAACAAAATCTGCCTGTTTATCAGTGATATTCATGATCACTGCCTGGGTTGGCGCGAGCCACGCAGGGAATGCACCTTCATAGTGCTCGATCAGAATCCCGACGAAACGCTCGAACGAACCGAGGATCGCCCGGTGCAACATCACTGGGTGCTTGCGACTGTTGTCTTCGGAGACGTATTCGGCGCCAAGACGGACAGGCAGGTTGAAATCGAGCTGCAAAGTACCACATTGCCACACACGACCGAGGCAATCTTTCAGCGAGAATTCGATCTTCGGCCCGTAGAACGCGCCTTCACCTGGCTGCAGATCGTACGGCAGGCCAGCACTGTCAAGGGCTGCAGCCAGTGCCGCTTCGGCGCGATCCCACAACTCGTCGGAACCCACGCGCTTTTCCGGACGAGTGGACAGCTTCATCTCGACGTCGGTGAAGCCGAAGTCGCGGTAAACGTCCATGGTCAGCTTGATGAACGCTGCGGATTCGGCCTGCATCTGCTCTTCGGTGCAGAAAATGTGGGCGTCGTCCTGAGTGAACGCACGCACACGCATGATGCCGTGCAACGCACCCGACGGCTCGTTACGGTGGCACGCACCGAACTCGGCCAGACGCATCGGCAGCTCACGGTAGCTCTTCAGGCCCTGGTTGAAGACCTGCACGTGGCACGGGCAGTTCATCGGCTTGATGGCGTAGTCGCGGCTTTCCGACTCGGTGGTGAACATGTTGTCGGCGTAGTTGGCCCAGTGCCCGGATTTCTCCCAGAGGCTGCGGTCGACCACTTGCGGCGTCTTGATCTCAAGATAGCCGTTGTCACGCTGCACCTTGCGCATGTACTGCTCGAGCACTTGATACAGGGTCCAGCCGTTCGGGTGCCAGAACACCATGCCCGGCGCTTCTTCCTGGGTGTGGAACAGGCCCAGGCGCTTGCCGATCTTGCGGTGATCGCGCTTTTCCGCTTCTTCGATGCGCTGGATGTAAGCCGCCAGCTGCTTCTTGTCAGCCCAGGCTGTGCCGTAAACGCGCTGCAATTGCTCGTTCTTGGCATCGCCGCGCCAGTAGGCGCCGGACAACTTGGTCAGCTTGAAGGATTTCAGAAAACGCGTGTTCGGCACGTGCGGGCCGCGGCACATGTCGACGTATTCTTCGTGGTAGTACAGGCCCATGGCCTGCTCGTTCGGCATATCTTCGACCAGACGCAGCTTGTAGTCTTCGCCGCGGGCCTTGAACACTTCAATCACTTCGGCGCGCGGAGTGACTTTCTTGATGACGTCGTAATCTTTATCGATCAGCTGATGCATGCGCTGTTCGATGGCGGCCATGTCGTCCGGAGTGAAAGGACGCTCGAAGGCGATGTCGTAATAGAAGCCTTCGTCGATGACCGGACCGATGACCATTTTCGCAGTCGGGTACAGCTGTTTGACCGCGTGGCCAACCAGGTGCGCGCAAGAGTGGCGAATGATCTCCAGCCCCTCTTCATCCTTTGGCGTGATGATTTGCAGCGTCGCGTCACTGTCGATGATGTCGCAGGCGTCGACCAGCTTGCCGTTGACCTTGCCGGCCACGGTGGCCTTGGCCAGACCGGCACCAATGGATGCGGCGACCTCGGCTACGGAAACCGGGTGATCGAATGAACGTTGACTGCCGTCGGGAAGAGTAATAGTTGGCATGGCGCCTCCTCTCCTAGTGGTGACCCCTACCAAAGGTCACGTGGGTTGGGATGAGCCAGTACAAGATCCGATCCAGGCCATTCAATGACGAACGCCTGCCTTACAGCGGCAGGAGCCTTGCGGCCAACCGGAAAACCGAACCAGAGTGACTGGGATTCAAATCAGAATTTTTCGCACGCTGACCGCTGCCGGGGCTGAAGTCCATCCGGAGCCTGAGAACGCTTGAGCCCGGCATGCTAGCACAGATGAGCGGTCATCGATGTCATCGAATTGAGGTGTAGCTGATTTGCGCATTTTTGCGGCGCGAAGTGAACTTGGGATATACGCTTTGCCTCAAATAAGCTGAGAATCGTCGCCGATATCAACCCAAGGAGTTTCCGACATGCGCCTTATCCGACTTTTTGCTTTCGCGGCCCCGCTGGCCCTGCTGCTGCCGCTGAGTGCCAACGCGGCCTGGCCTGCCGGCGTCAAAGCCCAGTACATGAACGACTGCACCGCCGCAGCCAGCAAGAGCGTCAATCCGGCCGAAGCCAATAAACATTGCGCTTGCGGTGCCGACGTTCTGGAAAAGAAATTCACCACGCAAGAGATCGCACAGCTGATGGACAAGAACACCCCGCCGAGTGGTGAACTGGGTCAGCGCGCACTGAAAGAAATCTCGGTTTGCCGCGTGCAGAAATAAGCGCTGACGAATGTTTTTTCGGGCGTCCAGCAGGCTAAAAACCGCCAAAAAGACCCCGAAATCGATAATTTACGCAGGTTTTATAGCTTTTTTTACACCCTCTTCTTTCGGCTGAAAGCCACTGAAACCGGGGCTTGCAGACATTTCAGAGGTTGAAATCGATGCAATATGAAAGCAAACAGCACGTCCGGGGGGCTACCAAAGCGAACATTTCGACTATGATACTCCGGTGTGCCCAGTTGGCCTGAGCAGCACAGTACTACTGAAAATATATGTTTCTTGGAGATACACCATGTCTAATCGCCAAACCGGCACCGTTAAATGGTTCAACGATGAAAAAGGCTTCGGCTTCATCACTCCTCAAGGTGGCGGTGACGACCTGTTCGTACACTTCAAAGCTATCGAATCCGACGGTTTCAAAAGCCTGAAAGAAGGCCAGACCGTCTCTTTCGTGGCTGAGAAAGGCCAAAAGGGTATGCAAGCTGCACAAGTTCGCCCAGAGTAATTTCCCGGCGCACTAAAAAAACCCCGTCCATGTGACGGGGTTTTTTATGCCTGCAACAAAAGCGCTCTGCAATCAGCCGCAGTTGACGCGGGTGACTACCAGGTTGTTGTCGGTGTTCAGATTCAAGCGGTCGGAGCGGTACTCCAGAGTGATCATGTCGGTTGGCTTGAGGAATCGAGCGTTTTGCGCGCCAGCCTTGGCACGAGCCTGATCGAGCAATTCCGGCGAAGCTTTTTTACCGATGGCAAATTCCGCTGCCTTTGCTTCACAGCGGCTATGACCGGCATCGGTCGCCACAGGATCCTTTGCCGACTCGCTGGAGGTTGTGCTGCAACCGGCCAACATGGCAACGGCCATAAGTGCACCCAGAGACGCGAACTTCAAAGGCATGAAGCCTCCTTTTTTCAAATGGTTAAGCTGAGATCGTGCGACCGCCAATCTGGCGTTTGGTTTCACAACCAGTGCTGCCACACTGCCCCACAATCCGGAAAAACGCCGAGTCTGCCTGAAGTGCGCGCAACGCATCCTCACGCAATCGTCACCGAATATTAACGAAGCTCAATAGACGTCGATGTAATCGAGCGGCGGATTTGGCCAGTTTTCCTTGAGGGCGTTGAAAATCTGCATTACCCAGACCTCATCACTGGCCGCAACATTGCCGACGCACCCCGAACCCTTGGCCCAGGTTTCCAGACGAAACAGCAGGCCATCGATGTCCTGCCCGCCCGTCACACCAGAAGAAATATAGGCAATCCCCCCCTTCGTCACGCGCAACTGCGTGTGCACATCATCGCTGGCCGACGCCAGCAACTGGCGCACAGCGTCGAGCGTGAGGCCGTCGGGGGTGTTCAAATCGATCTGCACAGCACATTCCTTGGATCAGCCGGAAAAGACCAAGTGTCGCATAGCGTCGCGCTCATGCCTAAGTCGCAGTGCCAAACGCCCGACAAAGTGGTTAACTCGCTTGCAGACATTCCCGACTTTTCGAGCGCACTCATGAGCACCGTAAGCATTTCCGCCGACATCAAGGTTCTTTGGCCGAAGGGGCACAGTTCGTATAGCCCGAGCAGTTCGGAGGAGCTGGCTTTGATCAGCATCGATCTGCTGGTCAAGACGATGGGCACCCAAGGCGCACAAGCGTTTATCGCCCAGGTGTTTGAGCGGTACCAGCATGAAGGCAAGAGCACGCAGGACACCGAGAGAAAATAAAAACCCGCAGGCTGGCACCTGCGGGTCCATGCCTTATTTCAAGCGGTTCAGACGCTCGGTCAGCAGATCGAAAAAGCCCTGGGCATCGCCGTTCTCGACCCAGAATGCATTCTTCGGTTGTTTCAGGCCGTCGTACCAGTCGACGACAGTCTGGCCAAAGGTGATCCCTTCACGGCTGTCGATGGCCACGTTCACCGAGCGACCGGTGAACAGCTCAGGCTTGAGCAGGTAAGCGATGACGGTCGCGTCATGCACCGGGCCGCCCGGGATGCCGTAGTGCTCCATGTCACCCTTGATGTACTCGTTGAGGATGTCGCCAACGATCTTGCTCGCGTTGTTGTTCAGCGCAGCAATCTGCTTCAGACGGGCGTCGCTGGTGAGGATCTTGTGGGTCACGTCCAGCGGCAGGTAGGTCAGCTTCACGCCACTCTTGAGCACCACTTCCGCCGCTTGCGGGTCGGCGAACAGGTTGAATTCGGCCACCGGGGTGATGTTGCCGCCATTGAAATGCGCGCCACCCATGATCACCACTTCCTTGATGCCATTAACGATCTCAGGCTCCTGGATCAGCGCCAGCGCAAGGTTGGTCTGCGGGCCGAGCATGGCGATGGTGATGCTGTGCGGCTTGGCTTTTTTCAGAGTGTCGATCAGGTAGTTGACCGCATTGCCTTCGGCCAGGCCCTTTTTCGGCTCATGCACGGTGACACCCGACAGGCCTTCCTTGCCATGGATGTTCTCGGCGTAGATCGGCGTACGCATCAGTGGCTTCGGCGCACCGGCATAGACCGGAACATCTTCTCGCCCTGCCCACTCGCGAGCCAGGCGCGCGTTACGCGAAGTCTTGTCGAGACGCACGTTGCCGGCCACGGTGGTCAGTGCGCGAATGTTCAGTTCATCCGGCGAAGCCAGGGCGAACAGCAAGGCGACCACGTCGTCGGCACCCGGATCGGTGTCGATGATCAGGTCGATCTTTTCAGCAGCCTGAGCGCCGGTGGCGGTAATAAAAGACAAAAGCAGCAGACTCCGAAGCAATTGGTGGAGTTTTTGAGCATAGCGGTGCATGGCGCACTCCTTGTGCTGATGAAAATGAAAGGGTCGAAAACCCGATTAGAACGTTACCCCGGCCACCAGCACGATGTTGCAGTACGGCTGACATTCGCCTGTACGAACAATCGCCCGTGCCTGTCGGCTGAGAACCTTGAATTGCTCATGAGTCAGCAGATCGCGCCGACCGAGAGCGCCCTCTTCTTGCAACTCATCCAGCACGGCCAGCGCAGTCGGCCGCTTGTCGAGGATTTCGTTGGCCAGCACATGGCGCTCCACCTGCATCTCACTGAGCACGACTTTCAGCGTGCCGATGAAATCCGGAACACCGTGGGTCAGCGCCAGATCGATCAACTCGACACCTGGCGGCACCGGCAGTCCGGCATCACCGATGACTACCATGTCGCCATGGCCCAGGGAGGCGATCAGCCGCGACAACGCGACGTTGAGCAGTGGAGTCTTTTTCATGCGGGTTTGAACGCCTGTACGTCGGACATCGTTGGAATGGAAGGTTGTGCGCCGGCCCGGGTCACAGACAATGCTGCCGCGATCTGCCCGTAACGGATTGCCTCGGCCTCGGATTTGCCACTGGCGAGCGCCGCGGCAAAACCGCCGACGAAGGTATCGCCCGCAGCGGTGGTATCGACAGCCTTCACCTTTGGCGCCGGGAAATGCTCGAACCCTTTGCCATTGGCAAACAGTGAACCTTGCGCACCGAGGGTAATGATGACCTTGCCCGCGCCCATGGTAATCAGCTGGCTGGCAGCGCTTTCTGCGGTTTCCAACGAATCGACTGGCAACCCGCTCAACGCAGCGGCTTCACTTTCGTTGGGGATCAGGTAGTCGATGGCGGCAAACCAGTCTGCCGGCAGCGGACGACTGGCCGGCGCCGGATTGAGGATCACGGTCTTGCCCAGCGCACGTGCGCGCTTGAGCGCATGCCCCACCGTCGCATCCGGGATCTCGAGCTGACAGATAACCACGTCGGCCGCCTGCAGCACCGCATCAAAGCGGTCAATCACGGCCGGGGTCATTGCACCGTTGGCGCCGGCGACGATCACGATGGCGTTCTGACTGTTGTCATCCACCACGATCAGCGCCACACCACTGGAATCCTCAACCGTGCTCACCGCGTGACAATCGATCTGCTCGGCCAGCAACGCGTCGCGCAATTGCACGCCGTAGTCATCGTTACCAACACAGCCGACCATCGCCACTTGTGCACCCAGGCGCGCAGCAGCGACTGCCTGATTGGCGCCCTTGCCGCCGGACACGGTGGCAAAGGAATGACCGATCAGCGTCTCCCCGCCTTTGGGCAGCCGTGGCGCCCGGGTGACCAGGTCCATGTTCAGGCTGCCTATTACCACTACATTTGCTGGCATACATCACTACTCGTCAATTCGGTTTCAGCGGTACTCGGTGAACACGCCGGACAGCGGCGCAGTCGATTCGCGCAAGACAATACTCGGGGTCACGATCCGTTGATCGGTGACCAGGCTCGGGGTAGCAATCCTTCGCAGCAGCACTTCGGCAGCCATTTCGCCCAACTGCAGGATCGACTGGCCGACGGTGGTCAGCGCCGGGTACACATAGCGGCTCATCTGGATATCGTCGAAACCGATCACCGACAGTTCGCTTGGCACGCGCACATTGCGCTCGGCCGCCGCACGCAGCACACCGATACCGATCATGTCGTTACCGGCGAAGATCGCGCTCGGCGGATTGCTTTGGAGCAGGACCGCCGCTGCGTTGTAGCCGCCGGTACTGGTGAAATCGCTTTCCAGCATGCGCTCGGGGCGCACCGTGATCCCCGCCTCCTTCAGCGCCCGACAAAAACCGGCCTGACGCATTTGCGCCACGCTGGTACTCGACGGACCACCGATGGTGGCGATGTCACGATGCCCCAACTCCAGCAGGTGACGGGTCGCCAGATAGGCGCCATATTCATGATCAATGCGCACCAGATCCGCATCCACGCCTTCAAGCCCTCGGTCGACAATGACCATCGGCGTTTTCACGCCCGCCAGCCCTTGTGCCAGACCGGTATCGCCACCCGCGGAGGCGACGATCAGACCGTCGATGCGCTTTTCCAGCAGCACACGCAAATAGCTGCGCTGTTTTTCCGGGTTGTCATCAGAGTTGCAGAGGATCACGCAGTAGCCGTTACGCTCGCAGTAATCCTCGATACCCCGCGCCAACTCGGCAAAATACGGGTTGAGGCTGTTGGGCACCAATAAGCCAATGGTCGCAGTAGTCTTGGCCTTCAGCGAGCGCGCCACCGCACTCGGCACGTAGTCGAGGGTTTTGATGGCCGCCTCGACCTTCAGCCGCACTTCCTGACTGACCGGGCGGGTCTTGTTCACCACGTGAGAAACCGTGGTGTAGGAAATCCCCGCGAGCGCCGCCACATCCTTGATCGTTGCCATTTCTTAGCCCCGTCGACTGGCGCGCTGGCTGCGATAGGTATCGAGCACCACCGCAATGACAATCACCGCGCCGGTGATGATGCGCTTGGTTGGCTCGGTGGCACCGATCTGCGCCAGACCGGCGGCCAGTACCGAAATGATCAACACGCCAAAGAAGGTGCTGATCACCGACCCACGGCCCCCCATCAGACTGGTGCCACCGATCACCACGGCGGCGATCACTTGCAGCTCAAGGCCAGAACCAGCATTCGGGTCGGCCGCTTCCAGACGGGAAATCTGGAACAGCGCGGCGATACCGGCGAGCAGGCCCATCAGGCTGAACACCAGAATCTTGTACGGCTTGGGATTGATCCCGGCCAGACGCACCGCTTCTTCGTTGGTGCCGATACCGATCAGGTAACGACCGAACACGGTGCGGGTCAGTACAGCTTGCGCAATGAAGATCACCAGCAAGGCAATGATGAACGACGGCGAAATGCCGAACGCGATCGGGTTCGACAGCCAGGCAAACGAATCACCGATGTAGGCGGTGCGCGAACCGGTCATCTGATACGCCAGACCACGGGCCATTTCCAGCACACCGAGCGAAACGATGAACGACGGTATACGCCACGCCACGGTGATCGAACCGGTCACCGTACCTGCCAGTGCCGCCACCGCCATGCCGAGCAATGCCGCTGGCAACACGCCCCAGCCCCAACCGAGAATCGCCACGCTGACCGTCGAGGCGGCAAGCGCCAGCACTGAACCGACCGACAGATCGATACCGCCGATGATCAGTACAAAAGTCATGCCCACCGCCAGCACCATCAGATCGGGGATCTGGTTGGCCAGCGTGCTGAAAGTGTCATAGGACAGAAAGTGGCTGCTCATCATCGAGAACAGCGCCACCATCGCCAACAAGGCCCCGGCCAGGCCCAGATAGGTGCCCAGACCGTAGAAATTGCCACTACGTTTGCCGGCAGAAGATGCAGTTTTCATGGGAGATCCCTAGGCGCCGCTTCATTGAGCAACGCATCACGTTTTTGGTAGCCGGCGAACGCGGCGGCAAGCAAATCATCCTGGGTCCAGCTGTCGCGCTCGAAGGTGTCGATCAAACGCCCTGCCGACAGCACACCGATCCGGTCGCAGATCAGCATCAGCTCGCGCAGGTCACTGGAAACCACCACCAGTGCCTTGCCCTGACGCGTCAACTCGCCCAGCAAGGCATAGATATCGAACTTGGCACCGACGTCGATACCGCGAGTTGGCTCGTCGAACAACAGCACCGAGCAATCGCGCTCCAGCCAACGGCCGATCACCACTTTTTGCTGATTGCCGCCGGACAGTTCCGACACCAATTGTGTCGGGCTGGAACTGCGGATGCGCATGGCGTCGATCTGACGCTGCGCCAGGGAAATTTCGTCGCTGGCAATGACGATCCCTGCCCTGGAAATCTCCGGCATGTTGCCCAGGGCGATGTTGGCGCTGATCGATTGACTGAGCAGCAGGCCTTCGCCTTTTCGGTCTTCGGTGATCAAGGCAATTCCATGCTTCACCGCATCAACCGGCGAACGCACATTGACTACCTGCGCCGGCGAACCCAGCGCAATCGTGCCGCTGTCGGCCAGATCGGCGCCGAAGATCAGTCGCAGCAATTCGGTGCGCCCTGCCCCGATCAGCCCGGAAATCCCGAAGATCTCGCCAGCACGCACTTCGAAGGAAACATCACGCACCTTGTCGGAGCGGGTCAGGCCCTTGACCGTCAGTGCCGGGGCGCCGATCTTGCGCGGGCCCATGTCGATGTGTTCGCCCAGTTCGCGGCCGACCATCAAGGTGACCAGTTGCTCACTGTTGTAGTTGGCCATCGGCTCGACGCAGACCAGATTGCCATCACGCAGCACGGCAATGCGCTGCGCGACGCGCGCCAGCTCTTCGAGACGGTGGGAGATATAGATGATGGAGACGCCACGCGCCTGCAAACGAGTGATCTGCTCGAAGAGCATTTCCACCTCGCGGGCGGTGAGCATCGCAGTCGGTTCATCGAGGATAAGCACATGGCAATCGCCGATCAGGTTGCGTGCGATCTCGACCATCTGTTGATGGCCGATTCCCAGCTCACCGACCAGAGTGTCCGGGTCAATGGCATCGAGGCCGACCTGTGCCATGGCTTCGATCGCGGCTTTGCGCAATTGCTTGCGACTGATCCAGCCGCCGTTGCTGGGCAGATTGTCGAGAAACAGATTTTCCGCCACCGACAGGGTCGGCAACAGATTGAGTTCTTGCATGACCATGCGCACGCCAAGCTCTTCGGCCTGGGTACGGCTGCCCGGACGGTAGTCCTTGCCCTGGAATTGCATCTGACCGGTGGTGGGCGTAACCAGCCCCCCAATGATCTTCGACAGCGTGCTTTTACCGGCGCCATTCTCGCCGGTCAGCGCCAGCACTTCACCGCGCATCAGCGTCAAGTCGATGCCCGTGAGCACCGGTTGCGCATAGGTCTTACCGATACCGCTGACCGAGAGGACAGCGTTCGGGGCGGAAACTGACATAAAAAACTCTCCATGCGCTCGCCCGGACGGACGAGCGCCGTTGTGTCGCCGGAAGACTTACTTAGTGACCAGCTCGACTGGCGTTTCGATCACGCCATTGACGCCGCTGTCGACTTTTTCGCCCTTGAGGATTTTCAGCGCGGTTTCGATACCGAACACGGCCTGCTTGGCAGCGAACTGATCGGCCGTCGCCAGCACACGACCATCCTTGAGCATCGGCTTGATCGCATTGATGTTGTCGTAACCGACCACTTGGACCTTGCCCGCCTTGCCGGCAGCGCGCACAGCGGAAACAGCGCCAACGGCCATGCTGTCGTTACCCGCCAACAGCGCCTTCACATCCGGGTATTCGCTGAGAATCGACGCGGCAACCTTGTTGCCCTTGTCGATCTCCCAGTCGCCGGATTGCAGCGACACTACCTTGATCTGCGCCGCCTCCATCGCATCCTTGAAGCCTGCGGTGCGTTGCTGGGCGTTGGTGGTGGTGGATACGCCTTCGATGATGCCGACTTCGTCACCGGCCTTCAGTTGCTTGGCCAGGTATTCGCCGACCAGACGTGCACCTTTACGGTTATCCGGGCCTACGAAAGGCACGCTGATGTTTTTGCTTTTGACGATCTGCGGATCAAGCTGGTTGTCAATGTTGATCACGGTGATGCCGGCATCCACGGCTTTCTTGATCACCGGCACCATGGCTTTGGAATCGGACGGTGCGATGACCAGCGCGTTGA
Source organism: Pseudomonas sp. 13B_3.2_Bac1 (assembly GCF_025466205.1). Classification (NCBI taxonomy): domain Bacteria; kingdom Pseudomonadati; phylum Pseudomonadota; class Gammaproteobacteria; order Pseudomonadales; family Pseudomonadaceae; genus Pseudomonas; species Pseudomonas sp. 13B_3.2_Bac1. Next base: position 142,611 of record NZ_JANLOG010000117.1, on the reverse strand, counting down.
CCTTGGCCAGAATCATCTGTTCGACGATGCGGGTCTGGCCGGCGGTATCGGTCTCGTCCTTGATGCCGTTGGAGATCAGGTCGAAGTCGGCGGAGTGTTCTTTCTGGTAGGCCTTGGCGCCATCTTCCATGGTCAGGAAGAATTCGTTGGCCAGGGATTTCATGACCAGTGCGACTTTGGGTTTTTCCGGGGACTCGGCGAAGGCCGAAGAGACAGGTAGTGCGGCGGCTGCGGCAGCCAGCATAGCGACAGCAAGAAGACGTCCAGCGAATGGCAGCTTCATGGGTTCACTCCGATCTTATGATTATTGTGAGCAACGCTCGCGCTGGCGTAAGCTTCAGCATTCTCGCCAGAGCGATAGCGCACCGGAAAAGCCGCGCAAACGTTTGCGTAGACCGAACTATGCGAATCCCGCCGACATTTGTCAACAATCAGAAATCGTCGTTGTATTGCGGGGCGCAATCGTCTGATTCGCCCCTTACCGCTCAAGCGGTGGTGCTGACCAGATTGCCGCTGGTGGAATCCTTGGTCATTTCCTTGACCAGCGCCGCCGCCACTTGCATCAGCTCCCCGCTGGTTTGTGCAATCTGCCCCTGAACGGACATGACCGCCTGAGACTTGGCCTCAGGTGTTGGATAGCTCGCGGCCTGGGCTGCAGCCAGTTGCTGTTGCTGCTCCTGCAGTTGCTTTTGCAATTCCTGCATGCGCTTGAGCAGCATTTTCACGGTGACGCTCAGATTATCGCCGCTGTCAGCGCTTTCCGCCTTGCTGGCTTCTTGCGCGGGACCACCAGTGCGGACTTGATTGCTCGGTTCTTTTCCAACGCCCAGAGCCTCGTCGGCCGCATCTGCTTCCGCCTGGTTCATTGCATTGATTGTCGCTGCGGTTTTACCGCCAATGGTGACTGAGCCGGGATTTGAAAAACCGATCGTCAGTGACATGTGAACTCCCTAAATAAACGTTTCCTTCCACAGCCATCGGCCTGCTGACGGGTTTCTTTAGCAGAAAACCTGAACCGGCAAGCCGTTGCGGTCGCCAGGAGGTGTAGTCCCTTTCGGTGAACCGAACACGAAAGCTTCCTTTGTTCGGAAACCCGGCCATGTCATTCGCCGCATCATTGGCTAATCCATAAAATCTTGATGTAAATCATGAAGTTAAACATTTTTCTAAAGCAAAGTAGCGCTGGTACAGATCCTGCTCCCTAGCCTGCACCCCGGGCATTCAGATCGGCTCGGGGCGCATCTAGATGAACCTGCATCAGCACCGTCTCACTACTAGAGAGAAAAATAATGAAATCTGCTTTCAACACCTTGGTTCCGGGCGCTTTGGCCCTCCTCCTGCTCCTGCCAACTGCCCTTCAGGCAAAAGAAGTCGAAACCCAGACCAAACTCGCCAACGTCGTAGTGCTTGCCACGGGCGGCACCATTGCCGGTGCCGGCGCCAGCGCCGCCAACAGCGCCACCTATCAGGCGGCCAAGGTCGGCATTGAACAACTGATCGCCGGTATCCCTGAACTGAACAAACTGGCGAACGTGCGTGGCGAACAGGTCATGCAGATCGCCTCGGAAAGCATCACCAACGACAACCTGCTGCAACTCGGGCGTCGCGTGTCCGAACTGGCAGACAGCAAAGACGTCGATGGCATCGTCATCACCCACGGCACCGACACCCTGGAAGAAACCGCCTACTTCCTGAACCTGGTGGAAAAAACCGACAAGCCGATCATCGTGGTCGGCTCGATGCGTCCGGGCACCGCCATGTCGGCGGACGGCATGCTCAACCTGTACAACGCCGTCGCCGTCGCCAGCAGCAAAGATGCGCGCGGCAAAGGCGTGCTGGTGACCATGAACGATGAGATCCAGTCCGGTCGCGACGTGAGCAAGATGATCAACATCAAGACCGAGGCGTTCAAAAGCCCTTGGGGCCCGCTGGGCATGGTGGTTGAAGGCAAATCCTACTGGTTCCGCTTGCCAGCCAAGCGCCACACCATGGATTCGGAATTCGACATCAAGAACATCAAGAGCCTGCCTGACGTAGAAATCGCCTACTCCTACGGCAATGTCGACGACACCGCCTACAAGGCTCTGGCCCAGGCCGGCGCCAAAGCCATCATCCACGCCGGTACCGGCAATGGCTCGGTGTCCTCCCGCGTTGTGCCATCCCTGCAAGCCCTGCGTAAAGATGGCGTGCAGATCATCCGCTCTTCCCACGTCAACGCCGGCGGTTTCGTCCTGCGCAACGCCGAACAGCCTGACGACAAGTACGACTGGGTGGTCGCTCACGACCTGAACCCGCAAAAAGCCCGCATCCTGGCCATGGTCGCCCTGACCAAAACCAACGACAGCAAAGAGCTGCAACGGATGTTCTGGGAATACTGATTGGCCTTCGCCTGACCCTGTCCGGGTCGGGCAACCTGCTTACCACTCGCCCGCACGGCGGGTGGTGCTGCCGCCTACGCTGAGCGCGAATTTTTCGTACAAAATAATCGACCCGACCTACACCAAAATCGGAAAAGCGCTGTCAGAGGATTTTCTTGAATTTTAAGCAGTTGCGAAAATGCTTACAGTTAAATACTGTATGCCCGTACAGCTTAATAAGGATAACCTCGTGGCCACCTCTCCTGATGCTCCTGACGCTTACGAACGCATGGGCATGCGCGTTCAGAAAATCATCAATTCCCCTACCGCACAAAAAGCCAAAGCCGCACTGATCTTCCGTCTGCCGGACGAGCCTGTGGATGCATGGGAGCAACTGCTCGAGGAAATCGACGAGAACGACAACGTCACACTCGCCTATCGCGACGATGGCGGCGTGCAGATTTTTTGGGTTGTGCCGAAGGAAGATTGATTCAATGAGTGTCCGCTGTTTTGCTTTGCTGCTGCTGTTCATCGCTTTTGGCGCCCAGGCTGGCGCGCCCCGCACTTTTACCGAGGCCAAGAAGGTCGCCTGGAAACTGTATGCACCGCAGTCCACCGAGTTTTACTGCGGGTGCAAGTACACCGGCAACAAGGTGGACTTGAAGGCTTGCGGCTACGTACCACGTAAAAACGCCAAGCGCGCTTCGCGCATTGAATGGGAGCACATTGTCCCGGCGTGGGAGTTCGGTCACCAGCGCCAATGCTGGCAGTCGGGCGGACGCAAGAACTGCACTCGCTACGACCCGAGCTATCAGAAAGCCGAAGCCGACCTGCACAACCTGGTGCCGAGCATTGGCGAGGTCAATGGTGATCGCAGCAACTTCAGTTATGGCTGGCTGCCGGTGCAATCCGGACAGTACGGATCGTGCCTGACCCAGGTCGATTTCAAGGCCAAGAAGGTCATGCCCCGCCCGTCGATTCGCGGCATGATCGCGCGCACCTATTTCTACATGAGCAAGCAGTACGGCTTGCGCCTGTCGAAACAGGATCGCCAGCTGTATGAAGCGTGGGACAAGACTTACCCGGTGCAGGACTGGGAACGTCAACGCAATCAGAGCGTGGCGTGTGTGATGGGACGCGGCAATGAATTCGTCGGCCCGGTAAACCTGAAAGCCTGCGGCTGATCCTTCAGCCCAAAAGAAAAGGCCTCGAACGTGGTCTTCGAGGCCTTTTTTGCTTTTAGCTGCCAGCTTTGTTGTAGCGCCAGTAGCCCATCAGATTGAGTGACTCGCGCGGGATACCGCATTCCTTGATCAGGTATTTACGCAGGCGCATGACGGCAGCGCTTTCTCCGGCAATCCAGCCATAGAATCCTGCAGGGGCGGTGTTGGCGATCTCCCAAAGAATGTTTTCGTCGATATCGACCTCGGCCAGTTCAGCGACCTGCCCGAGTGATTGGCCCTCTGTTGGCCGGACCCCGTGCATCACCGCTTCCACCATCAGCGCTCCAGCCACTGTTGCTGGCGCCTGATCGCGAACCAGCCACTGCACTGTCAGCCCGGGCCAATCCGGCACCGAGAGCATGTCTTGCGCACTGTCCACCTCGAAGAACGCCTGAGTCCGGGGCGGCTCGTACATGGCAGCCAGCTCTTCGAGAATCCCCATCGCAGCCGGCAATGCCGTGGCATCAGCCACCAGCAAAACCTCCTTGAGCACCTGCGGCGGTTTCCATTCGAATCCTCCGGCGTCCTGTGCCGAAAACTCGCTGTCGGGAGCAAGAATCTGCATAGACGCTCCCGGCTGCGCATGCAGCGCCCAGCGCGAAGCGGGGCCGGTCTCGCCATGCAGGACAAAATCGATGTCGACCTCACCCTGTTCGGCGCGCAAATGACGGATGGTGTAAGTGCGCATTGCTGGTCGACGACTCGCGAGCATCGAGCGAAATCGGGCGTACCAGCCCTCTTCCTGCGCAAGATTCGCGGGTGTTCCATCTTCAGCGGGGAAAAACAGTTTGATCCGCTGATCAGGCGCCCAGGTGGCCATACCACTGATTGAGGGGTCGGTCAGCGTGATCCGCATCAGGTGCGGACTCAAGAGGGTCTTGCGATGCAGAACTGCATTGAAGAGTGTGTAGGGAGCGGCGGAGGCCATGCGGAGCTCCTTCGAGAAATCGTGATTGACTCGTATAAGACGAGTCACCTGCGATGCCCTTTAGGCCGCTCCGCTGAATGTGCTGCTTACGGCGCGAGCGGATGCTCCACGATGACCGACTCGACATTCTGCTTCTTGGCTTTCACCAATGCTGCATCCACTTCTACCTTGCGAGCTTGCGCCTCGGCCTGGGAGTTGAACGGACCGATCAGGATCCGTGTCTTGCCGCTGCTGTCCTTGATCACGGTCGGCACGAATGCATGCTCGATCAACCAGCCACTCAGATCGCTGACAGCCTGGGGCGTTTCGCCGCGTACTTCGAGGTCCCACTGCGGAGCAGATGCCGTAGCAGGCGCGGCCGCGACTGTCGTTTTCGGCTTCTGCACATCTACACTCTTGCCTTCACCACACCCTGCCAATGCCAGTGCCGCGACCATCCAGACCAATTTGCGCACAACGCTTTCCTCGAAAATCACAAAGCGCCGATCTTAACATTCATAAATACTTCGCGAGGCCCGCAAAATGGGCACAAAACAACGAGATTGATGATTGCAGCCTCTGTATAGTTACGCCCTGGGAATTAATGCCACATCTGCGCGTCAGAAAGAGGCACCCAAACCGTGAGACTTCGCACTAATCTATACGTACCACCGACCTCTGCACTGTCTGAATCAGGTGCCCTACAAAGCAATCAAGGAGAAGACCATGCTGATACTCACCCGCAAAGTCGGTGAAAGCATAAACATTGGTGATGACATCACCATCACCATCCTCGGCGTAAGCGGTCAGCAAGTCCGTATCGGCATCAACGCCCCGAAAAACGTTGCCGTGCACCGTGAAGAGATCTATCAGCGCATTCAGGCTGGCCTGACCGCCCCGGACAAGCCACAAACGCCTTGAGCCACCCCGCAGTCAGTAGCCAGTTCGTTTGCCTCTGCGTAATGACTGGCTAAAAATTCACGCGCCGTATTGCCATCCGCTTCCCAGTCCACTCACTGGGCACGGCGCCTGACACATGCCCTTCCTCTCCGCTTCATTCGCTCCCTTCCCTCTCCCCAGCAGCGCGATACTACCTGCGACTGCCAAGCTTGGCTGTCAGACATTTCCGAGAGAACACAGAGAATTGCTCCCTGCTAGCCGAACATCACGCCGCGTGCCATGCCGGTGGCTGCAATCACCATCAATACCAACAGCAGCGCCTCGATGTGACTGAACCGTGCATACAGCTTTGCACGCCCGGTATCGAACGCCTTGCCCCGCGCCAACGCGATCCGCCATTTGACCAGCGTGATCATCGGCGCCAGCTCAATCAGCAGAATCAGTACGAACAACGCCATCTTCAAATGAAACAACGGCTGATGCAGATAGTAGTCAGTGCCCTTTTCAAAGCCGCCAAAGGCGCGCATCCCCCCGGTCACCAGCAGAACCAGCGCGGCAATCCCCCACAGATTATCGGCGAGCAAAACACGCCTGGCCTCGCCGACACCCGCCGCCATGCGGCTGAACGCCGTACCACGAGTCAATACCGCCCAGAAGCCCAAGGCAAAAGCCAATAGATGAATTGCGGCAAGAAACCAGTGAGCCAGCATCGACGAACTCCTTTGAGAAAGCCCTGGAAACGCCAGTCAGTAGTAGTCGAAAAATCGAGGCTTCGCCCATGCGCGATCGTGGATCGCGGGAGGCTTCGCGCGAAAGCTGGGGGGAACAGAGGCAGGGAATGCCAAATCGCAGGCAAAAAAAATCCCAAGCAGCTGATGGAAGCTTGGGATTTAAAAATGCATAAACCGTGGTGGTGAACGCGGGGCAGATGTTACTGAAGTTCACGAACAGCAACAACATTTTTTTGATAACCGGTCGGTTAAAAATACCGGTAAGCCCTTCAATATCCACACTTTTTCGACGGATCCAAAAAAGAACAGAACGCCATATCAGCAGGTCGTGTTATTTCGAAACACGCTAAGCGCTTGGGTAACGGAAGCGGCGAAGTGTCGAGGGGTGCGCTGAGGTGGGGGTTTTGAAAAAGTTTTGCAAAAGTTTTGCAAAAGTTTTGCAAATCGCAGACAACAAAAAAGGGCCCACCTTTCGGTGAGCCCTTCCAGACCGCCCAGCAGAGCGGATTTTGTTTGGTAGGCGCGATTGGACTCGAACCAACGACCCCCACCATGTCAAGGTGGTGCTCTAACCAACTGAGCTACGTGCCTGCTGTGAGGCGGCATTCTACGGAATTCCGGAGGGGTGTCAACACCTTTTTTTCACCTAACCCTATGAATATGCAAAATATTTAATTTCGGGCCGGTAGAGAAGATTTTTCCGGTGGCTGGCGGAGGTTTTTCAACTCGGGTAGGATCGACGCACTCGTAAAATATATTAAACAGAGGCTGCAGGATGGCGAACACCCCTTACCCAGAGTCTTATTACGCTGCGTCGGCCAATGCCGTACCGCCACGTCCGGCCTTGCAGGATGATGTGGAGACGGATGTCTGTGTGATCGGCGCCGGGTACACCGGGCTGTCCTCGGCGTTGTTTCTGCTGGAGAACGGTTTTCGCGTGACGGTACTGGAAGCGGCCAAAGTCGGGTTCGGTGCTTCAGGGCGTAATGGCGGGCAGATCGTCAACAGCTACAGCCGCGACATCGACGTCATCGAACGCACTGTCGGCCCCAAGCAGGCGCAACTGCTCGGGCAGATGGCCTTCGAGGGGGGCCGGATCATTCGTGAGCGCGTCGCCAAGTACAACATCCAGTGCGACCTGAAGGACGGCGGCGTGTTCGCCGCGCTGACGACCAAGCAGATGGGCCATCTGGAATCGCAGAAACGCCTGTGGGAGCGCTTCGGCCACACGCAACTGGAACTGCTCGACCAGCGCCGCATCCGCGAAGTGGTCGCCTGCGATCAATACGTCGGCGGCATGCTCGACATGAGTGGCGGCCACATTCATCCGCTGAACCTGGCGCTGGGTGAGGCCGCCGCCGTCGAATCCCTCGGCGGCACGATCTATGAGCAATCTCCCGCCGTGCGCATCGAGCGCGGTGCCAACCCCGTGGTGCACACGCCGCAAGGCAAGGTCAGGGCCAAATTCATCATCGTCGCCGGCAACGCCTACCTCGGTAATCTGGTGCCGGAACTGGCGGCGAAATCCATGCCGTGCGGCACCCAGGTCATCACCACCGAACCGCTGGGCGATGAATTGGCGAAAACCCTGCTGCCGCAGGATTACTGCGTCGAAGACTGCAACTACCTGCTCGACTACTACCGCCTCACGGGCGACAAGCGCCTGATCTTCGGCGGCGGCGTGGTGTATGGTGCGCGGGATCCAGCGAACATCGAAGCGATCATCCGCCCGAAAATGCTCAAGGCATTCCCGCAACTCAAGGACGTGAAGATCGATTACGCCTGGACCGGCAATTTCCTGCTGACCCTGTCGCGTCTGCCGCAGGTTGGGCGCCTTGGCGACAACATCTACTACTCGCAAGGCTGCAGCGGCCATGGTGTGACGTACACGCATCTGGCCGGCAAAGTGCTGGCCGAAGCATTGCGTGGTCAGGCCGAGCGATTTGATGCATTTGCCGATCTGCCGCATTACCCGTTCCCGGGCGGGCAGTTGCTGCGTACGCCATTTGCGGCGCTGGGTGCGTGGTATTACGGATTGCGTGACAAGCTGGGTTTCTGATCAGTTTTCTTGACTGGCAAACAACTGTGGCGAGGGAGCTTGCTCCCGCCGGGTCGCGAAGCGGCCCCTCTTTTATCTAGAAAGAAGGCCTGCTGCGCAGTCCAGCGGGAGCAAGCTCCCTCGCCACAAATATTTGCAGAATTCAGATCAAAGTTGGTCTCGGGTAATTCCACTACGAATCCGCAAGATATCCGCCAGCACCGCCAAAGCGATCTCCGCGGGTGTCTTGCTGCCCAGGTTTAGGCCGATCGGCGCATGAATCCGCGCCAGTTCCACCTCCCCTAGCCCACCAATCCTGCGCAAGCGCTCGAAGCGTTTCTGCGAAGTCTGCTGCGACCCCATCACGCCGATGTAAAACGCCTCGGTGCGCACCGCTTCCATCATCGCCAGATCGTCGATGCGCGGATCATGGGTCAGCGCCACCACCGCGGTATCGCGATGGCAACCGCCGTCAGCGATGAACACCGACGGCAGTTGCCGACGAATCTCCACGCCATTCAGCACCACGCCTTCGAGTACCTCATCACGCGGATCGCAGAGAATCACCTCAAAGCCGAGACCCACCGCGAACTCAGCACAGGCCTGCGCCACGCTGGAATAACCCGCCAGCAACAAGCGCTGAGCGGCACCGATGCGAATCCGCACCCGGTCGATCTCGCGCTCGATGCGTGCGCCCTGCTCGCGATCCGCGAACAGACTGCGCGCACCGCTGGCCAGATCGACTTCGCGAATCAAACGGCGCTGACCGAGCAACGCTGATTCAAGCTCACGCAGATGCGCCTGCACCTCGCAGTCGGCGTCAAATTTCTCTACCAGTACATCGAGAATGCCGCCACAGGGCAGGCTGACCCGCGAGCGCGGATCATCCCCTTCACCGTAACGCACGACGTTGACCGCATCGAGAAACGCGCCCTCAGCCACGCGCTCGAGAAAATCTTCCTCGACGCAGCCACCGGACAGCGACCCGATCCACTGGCCGTTATCGTTCACCGCCAGCAGCGAACCCGGTGCACGCGGCGCCGAGCCATAGGTGGTCAGCACGGTGCAAAGCCAAATGCGCTGCCCCGCCACCGACCACTCCAGTGCGCGCCGCACAACCTGTAGATCGAGATGCTGCATGTCAGTGCGCCTTGTGCTCGACGGCCGGAGCGTCAGCCTGCAGTTTCTGCACGTCGCTCACCGCCAACGCTGCCGATTGACCGCCCCAGCCTTGCCGCAGGTAGTTCAGCAGATCGGTCAGTTGCTCAGCACTGAGCTTGTCGGCGAAACCCGGCATCGGTTGCATGTGTTCGAACCCGGCGAATTTCTGCTCACCGATGCCGTCCTCGATCACCCGCACCAGGTTGCGCGGATCTTCCAGACGCAGCGTGGTGTTGCCGCGCATGGCCACGGCGATGTGCGGTTTGCCTTCGCCACCGGCAGCATGACAACCGGCGCAGACGTTCAAATATTCCTGACGGCCGCGCTGGGCGCTCGGGCTGAGTTTGTCCAGCGACACTTCAGCCAGCTCTTTGGCTACTGGTGGTTTGTCGCCGAGCAGGAACGTCGCCATCGCCGCCAGATCCTGATCGTTCAGGCCCTGGGTGCTGTTATGAAACACTGGGAACATCTCGTTGAACATCGTGCCCTGGGCGCTCATGCCGTGCTTGAGGAACGTGCTCAGGTCCTGCTGATTCCAGCCGCGCGCCGCCAGATCGGTGGCGAGCAGGCTCGGTGCCAGATAACCGTTGAGGATGCCGCCGGTCAGGCGCTTGTCCAATTGCATCGCACCCGGCAGGCCGCGTGGCGTGTGGCATTCGCCGCAGTGGCCGAGCACCTCGACCATGTACTGACCGCGCTTCCAGGCTTCGCTTTTGCCTTCGCCCGACTCCAGCTTCAACGCTTTGCCGTACAGCATGTTCCAGCCGATCAGGCCCGGACGCACGTTGAACGGAAAACTCAGGCTGGTGACCGGCGCGGCGCGCTCGATCGGCTCGATGGTTTTCAAGTAAGCGTGGATTGCATCCGAGTCTTCCCGAGGCACCAGGTGATACGAGGTGTAGGGCATCGCCGGATACAGATTCGCCCCGTCGCGACGCTTGCCTTCGGTCAGCGCAGCGAAGAATTCGTCATCGCTGTACAGACCGATGCCGTGCTCTTTGCTCGGGGTGATGTTGGTGCCGTAGATCGTGCCGAACGGCGACACGATCGGCAGCCCGCCGGCAAACGGCGCGCCACCGGGTGCGGTATGGCACGCCATGCAGTCGGCAGCGCGAGCGAGGTATTCGCCGCGCTTGACCTGATCATCAGCGTGAGCAAACAACACCGGTGCAGCCAGCCCGACCGCCAGGGTCAGGCGGGTCAATAGATGCTTCATGCTCAACCCTCCTTGACCAGGCCGAGATCGGTCAGCACGTTGCGCGTGGCGTTGTAGTAACGCACGTACCCGGTGCAACGGCAGATGTGGTGGCCGAGGCTGTCCTCAATGACTTTTTCCAGTTGGCTTTTGACGATCGGCTGGCGCTGCAGCTTCTCTACCAGCACCGTCGCGGCGTTGACGAAGCCCGGCGCGCAGTAGCTGCACTGGAAGGCGAATTCGTCGACGAAGCGCTGCTGGATCGGGTTCAGCTCGGTGACCTGACCGCTCTCATCACGCTTGGCGTGACTTTCGATGGTGCGGACTTTCTTGCCTTCGAAGTAATGCGCGCCAGTGATGCAGGTGCGCACTTCTTCGCTGGTGCCGTCCGGGTTGTCGACGATCACCACGCAGGCGTGGCAGATACCCTGGCCGCAGCCAAGACGCGAACCGGTGAGGTTCTTGTATTCGTGCAGATAGTCGATCATCGGCAGGTCATCAGGGATGTCCACCGGGCCGACGGATTGACCATTGAGGGTCAGTTGAAGCGGACGGTTAGCCATTGAGGGCCTCCTTGATGCGCGCAGCAGTGATTGGCAGATCGCGAACACGTTTACCGATGGCGTGCGCCACGGCGTTACCGATGGCACCGACCACCGGGATCATCACCACTTCGGCGATGCCTTTGGACGGATCGCTTGGCGACAGCGGCGGCAGAATCTCCGCAGTCTGCTTCCACACCGCCACGTGACGGGCCATCGGCAGGCGATAACGGTTGAAGTTCCAGTCACCCTCTCCCGGCCCGCCTTCGTACAGCGGCATCTCTTCCATCAGCGTATGACCAATGCCCATGGCGATCCCGCCTTCGAGCTGGCCCTTGACCAGTTCTTCGACCAGCACCCGACCGCACTCGACCCACGAATGGTGGTTGAGCACTTCGACTTCCGCCGAGCCTTTGTTGACCTTGAGCTCTACCAGCGTCGCCACCGGGCTGTAGTAAGTCACAGCAGCGTTGTTCAACTGGACCACCGGGTAGTTGATGTTCTGACGATCCAGCAGGTGGAAACCCGCTGTACTCATCAGCGCTTTCTTCGCCTTCGGCGCGCCATCACCGTACTTCACTGCCAGACCGTCGAGCGGCAGACGCTCGCGCACGCCGTCGATGCTGTATTCGGCCTCGGCCCAGCTCCAGCGGTTGAATGCGTGAACGGTGGCACCGGTCACCAGACCACGCTCGTGAGCATGCTTGGCCAGCTCTTCGAAGCTCAATGGCTGCATACCGTTGGCAGTGAGTTTGCCGTCGACCCAATGCGCATCTTCACGACGCACGACATAAGGGTTGGCTTGACCGCCGTAAGGGCCCTGACGCCAGATTTCCATGGCCGCCGGCCACAAACCGTTGTTGAACAGCACGCGCGCCGCTTCACGGGTGGCGTGGCTGAAGTAGTAAGCCGAGTTGGTCGCGGACGACGCCGAGGCCAACTTGCCGACCCAGCGCGGGTTGCGCAGCAGGTTGTCCTGCTCGGCCTGGCTCATGATGTAAGGGTTGCCGCTGGTGATCAGCTGCATTTCCTTCCATTCGGTTTCGCCGGTCTTGACGTCGTGTGCCGGGCTACCAAGGAAGTCAGCAACAACCAGCGCTTGCGAAGTGGACATGCCGGTGCCGATTTCGATACCGATGTGACGCAGGGTGATGCGCCCCTCGGCGGTGAACTCGATACTGGCCATCGGCGCTTCGGAGCCGGTGCCGAAGTCTTTCTGGCAAATCGCGAAACCCACGCCGTACCAGTTGTCCGGGTCGGCGGCTTCGCGCTGTTTCTTGATCGCGTCGCGGTTTTTCCAGACTTCGTGCACCGAGGCCTTGTCGAGAATCTCGTGCAGGCGCAGAGCACCGGCCGGAATCGCGCCCTGGGTGTTTTTCATGCCCGAACGCAGGGCGTTCTTGCGACGCAGATCAATCGCGTCGACACCGAGGCGATTGGCGATTTCGTCGACCATCATTTCGGTCGAGGCCATGCTTTGCAGGGTGCCGTAACCGCGCATCGAACCCGCTTCAACACCGCGCGAGTGGTAAGCGGTGACCTGCAGATCGTTCTGCGGCATGTAGTAGATCGACTGGGCTGCCGTGGCACCCACTGCCGCTACCGACGGGCTGTAGTTGATACGACCGCCACCGTCGACGCTCATCTCGGCACGGAAAATCTTGAAGCTGTAGTCGTTCTTGTCCACCGCCAGTTGGTAGCGGATGTCGAACGAGTGGCGCTTGATGCCGCTCTGGAACTGCTCGTAGCGGTCATTGGCCAGACGGATCGGCACACCGGCGCCATACAGCGCAGCGAGGGCCGCGTAGTAGACGAAGATGTTGTGGTCTTTGGAACCGTAGCCCACGGTGTAGCCCGGGTGCATGTTCAGGTTCGCCAGGCCGAAGCGCGATGGCGCGATCATTTTCGCGGTTTCGGTCGCGGCTTCCAGCGGGCACTGAGTGGCGACCACGAAGTGCAGGGTCTTGGTTGCCGGGTCGTACCAGCCGTTGCCGTTGTCTGGCTCCATGGCGGCCGGTTCGATCGACGGGGTCTTGTAGCGCTCGTCGAACACCAGCCAGTTGTCCGGCGGCGTGTCGATCTGCTGCTTCATGCGATCGGCGTAGAACAGGCCGCGCTCGGTCAGGTTGCCGTGCAGGTTCGGCTGGGAATTCCATACCGGGCGACGGTTCTTCAGCATCGGGAACAGGATCGAGTCCTTGAGGCTGGCGAACTCGTCTTCGTCGGCCGAGGTCGGGCCGCCCACACGCACGTAGCGGAAGCTGCCATAGGGGTCGCCTTCGTAGTACGGCACTTGTGCACCGTAACGAATCGCCTTGTCATTGAATTTGAGTTTGTTCTTGGCCTGGCGGAAACGCTCGAAATCGTTCCAGATCAGGATCGCCACCGGGTGACCGATGAACATCGGCACTTTGCCTTCCGGCAGCAATGGGTCTGGCGCGTGCTCTTCCGGGAAGACGATGCCGTCCTTGTCCAGATCGGCAGCGGTGACGATGCGGTCAGGTTGCAAGTCGGCACCAAGCCACGACAGGTCGTAGCCGGCGTAGATACGGTCAGCCTTGATGGTTTTCAGCAGCATGGCGTGGCCTTGCTGTTCAGGCCAGCCCGGCATGTCCTTGGAGCGAATGTCGCGGGCAAATACTTTGCTGCCGCAGACCTTGGACAGGGCGTCGTTACGTTGGCGTGCCTTGCCGTTGTGGCCGAGCCACTTCTCGGACGGCACGGTTACGCTGTTTTCCATCAAGGCAGCCAGCGCCTGACTGCTGAGCGGCGTGAGCGTGACGCTCACACCCGCCACCAGCCCGCCCTGGAGGAACGAGCGCCGGGATATATCACGGTTGGACATGGATCATCCTCTGGGCGGTTATGTGTCCGCCCTTCTGGTTATCTACTGGGAATCTCGAGTCTTGCAGAAGCCCTTCTTGGCGAAACAAAGGGCGTGTTGACAGTGCAAAGCTGACCGAAAGGTTAACTTTAAAGGTTTCTGAGCGTCCGGCAAACAACCAGTTACAAAAATTTGACTAAAGAATCAAAAAATCAATGCGACGTGGCACCGCAGCAGATCGCCGGGCAAACCGGCAACCCACTGTGGGAGCGGGCTTGCTCGCGAAGGTGTGGTGTCAGGCAGCCCATTTTTAACTGACATACCGCTTTCGCGAGCAAGCCCGCTCCCACAAGGGAGTTTGTATTGGAGTCAGGGTGTGGGCAGGAGGAAAAGGAGGGAAATAGCAAATTTCAGACACAAAAAACCCCGGTCTTTCGACCAGGGTCTTTGCTATCGATTCCGAAACAACCAACGGTTGCTTTCGGTGTTTCAAGGCGTTCAGTGGTCCTTGAAACAGATATGGCGCAGCGGACGGGACTCGAACCCGCGACCCCCGGCGTGACAGGCCGGTATTCTAACCGACTGAACTACCGCTGCGTATCGCTTTGAGCTTGCGCTCAAGTAACTCGTTTTGACTGAAAGCTTCGGTGCTTTTCAATCGCGAACCAGACAGCGTCTGACTCGTAAAATATGGCGCAGCGGACGGGACTCGAACCCGCGACCCCCGGCGTGACAGGCCGGTATTCTAACCGACTGAACTACCGCTGCGCGTCGGTGGAGGCACTTTCAGCCTACCTCTTGCTTGCGCAAGTTTCTCGGGGAATGGTGGGTGATGACGGGATCGAACCGCCGACATTCTGCTTGTAAGGCAGACGCTCTCCCAGCTGAGCTAATCACCCGTTTGCATCTCCGAGGCCGCGAAATTTACGCAGGTAGCGAACCTAAGTCAATAGCAGGATTGAAGTTTTTCTGAAAAAGACAAAATTGCTTCCTACCTGCGAGACCGCCTTCGCGAGCAAGCCCGCTCCCACAGGGAAATGCATTCCTCATGTGGGAGCGAGCTTGCTCGCGAAGACGGCAGCCCATTTGACGCAAATTCAGGAGAAGAACGCGATCTACTCGGTGTAAATCATCTTCTTGGTCATGCCACCATCAACGACGAATTCCTGCCCGGTGACAAACCCGGCATTGCGCGACAACAGCCACGCCACCATCGCCGCCACATCCTCGACCGTCCCTACCCTGCCCGCCGGATGCTGCGCATGATCGGCATCGGCCAGCGGCTCGGCACGGCGTGCGGATGGATCCCGTGCATCGATCCAGCCCGGGCTGACCGCATTGACGCGAATCTCCGGCCCGAGACTGATCGCCAACGCATGGGTCAACGCCAACAAGCCGCCCTTGCTCGCCGCATACGCCTCGGAATCAGCCTCCGACTGCCGCGCACGGGTCGAGGCCAGATTGACGATCGAGCCGTTATGCGCGCGCAGATACGGCGCACAATGTTTGGCCAGCAACATCGGTCCACTGAGATTCACCGCCAGCACCCGGTTCCAGTAAGCCAGATCAAGACTTTCCAGTGTGATGTTGTGCGGATCAGCCACCGCCGCGTTGCACACCAATGCATCGAGACGACCAAACTGCCCAAGCACTTCGGCGACACCCAGCGCGACCTGGCTCTCATCCGCCACGTCCATGGCGATGAACCAGGCATTCTCGCCCAGCACCTTCGCCACTTTCGAACCGCGCACACGATCCAGATCGGTCAGCACCACTTGCCAGCCTTCGCTGATCAGCCAGGCAGCAATACCCAGACCGATGCCACGCGCGGCACCGGTGACCAGCGCCACGCGGCCATGGGTCCCCGCCTTCGGAGTAGACAATTCGATCACAACGCCGCCAGACCGCGCGACAGGTCGGCCTGCAGGTCCGCCACGTCCTCCAGACCGACCGCGATACGGATCAGGCTGTCACGAATCCCTGCGGCTTCACGCTCCTGTGGCGCCAGACGGCCATGGGAGGTGGTGCTCGGGTGAGTGATGGTGGTTTTGCTGTCACCGAGGTTGGCGGTGATCGAGATCAAGCGGGTGGCGTCGATAAAGCGCCACGCGCCCTCTTTGCCGCCCTTGACCTCGAAACTCACCACCGCACCGAAGCCCTTCTGCTGACGCTGGGCCAGCTCATGCTGCGGATGGCTCTTGAGACCGGCGTAATGAACCTTCTCGATACCGTCCTGCTGCTCCAGCCATTCGGCCAGTTGCTGGGCGTTGGCGCAGTGCGCCTTCATCCGCAGATTCAGGGTTTCCAGGCCCTTGAGGAAGATCCAGGCGTTGAACGGGCTCAGGGTCGGCCCGGCGGTGCGCAGGAAGCCGACAATTTCTTTCATCTGCTCGCTGCGACCGGCCACCACACCGCCCATGCAACGGCCCTGACCGTCGATGAACTTGGTCGCCGAGTGCACGACGATGTCCGCGCCGAGTTTCAGCGGCTGCTGCAAGGCCGGCGTGCAGAAGCAGTTGTCGACCACCAGCATCGCGCCTTTGGCGTGAGCAATTTCCGCCAGCGCGGCGATATCCACCAGCTCAGCCAGCGGGTTGGACGGCGACTCGACGAACAGCAGCTTGGTGTTCGGCTTGATCGCCGCATGCCAACCCGACAGATCGGCCAGCGGCACGTAGTCGACTTGCACACCGAAACGCTTGAAGTACTTCTCGAACAGGCTGATGGTCGAACCGAACACGCTGCGCGACACCAGGACGTGATCACCGGCGCTGCACAGGCTCATCACGACAGCCATGATCGCGGCCATGCCCGTGGCGGTGGCGACTGCTTGTTCGGCGCCTTCCAGCGCGGCGATTCGCTCTTCGAACGCGCGCACGGTCGGGTTGGTGTAGCGCGAGTAAACGTTGCCCGGCACTTCCCCGGCAAACCGCGCAGCCGCGTCGGCGGCGGTACGGAACACGTAGCTGGAAGTGAAGAACATCGGATCACCGTGTTCGCCTTCCGGCGTACGGTGCTGACCGGCACGTACGGCCAGGGTATCGAACGCTACGCCTTCGAGGTCGCTGTCCAGCCGACCGGCATCCCATTCCTGACTCATGCTGTCACTCCTTGCCCTGTTCTGAATAAATGAAAGTCTTTTTGCCAGATACAAAACCGGCCCCTCAGGGCCGGTAGAAACTCAGTTGTTGTACAGATCGATGATCGCACTGACCGCCTGGGTCTTGACCTTCGAGGCATCGTTGCGTGCCTGCTCGATCTTGTCCAGGTAAGCCTCGTCGACGTCGCCGGTGACGTACTTGCCGTCGAACACTGCGCAATCGAAGTTTTCGATCTTGATCTTGCCGCCACCGACTGCTTCGATCAAGTCAGGCAGGTCCTGATAGATCAGCCAGTCAGCGCCGATCAGATCCGCCACATCCTGAGTCGAACGATTGTGCGCGATCAGTTCGTGAGCGCTCGGCATGTCGATGCCGTAAACGTTCGGGAAGCGTACCGCAGGAGCCGCCGAACAGAAGTAGACGTTTTTCGCGCCGGCTTCGCGAGCCATCTGGATGATCTGCTTGCAGGTGGTGCCGCGCACGATCGAGTCGTCGACCAGCATCACGTTCTTGCCGCGGAATTCCAGCTCGATCGCGTTGAGCTTCTGGCGAACCGACTTCTTGCGCGCCGCCTGACCCGGCATGATGAAGGTCCGGCCGATGTAACGGTTCTTGACGAAGCCTTCGCGGAATTTCACGCCCAGGTGGTTCGCCAGTTCCAGCGCGGCGGTGCGGCTGGTGTCCGGGATCGGGATGACCACGTCGATGTCATGCTCTGGACGCTCGCGCAGGATCTTCTCGGCGAGTTTCTCGCCCATGCGCAGACGCGCCTTGTACACCGACACACCGTCGATGATCGAATCCGGACGCGCCAGATAGACGTGTTCGAAGATGCACGGAGTCAGGGACGGGTTGGTCGCGCACTGACGAGTGTGCAGCTTGCCGTCTTCAGTGATGTAGACCGCTTCGCCCGGGGCCAGGTCGCGAATCAGAGTGAAACCGAGCACGTCCAGCGAAACGCTTTCGGAAGCGATCATGTATTCGACGCCTTCGTCGGTGTGACGCTGGCCGAACACGATCGGACGAATGCCGTGCGGGTCACGGAAACCGACGATGCCGTAACCGGTGATCATCGCCACCACCGCGTAACCGCC
Source organism: Pseudomonas sp. 13B_3.2_Bac1 (assembly GCF_025466205.1). NCBI lineage: Bacteria > Pseudomonadati > Pseudomonadota > Gammaproteobacteria > Pseudomonadales > Pseudomonadaceae > Pseudomonas > Pseudomonas sp. 13B_3.2_Bac1. Next base: position 124,538 of record NZ_JANLOG010000117.1, on the reverse strand, counting down.
GACGCAACGGTTGTGCACGTCGGTCACGGCGGCAAATACATCTTCTTCGGTCGGCTGCAGCTTGCCGCGCTGGGCCAGCTCGTGAGCGAACACGTTCAACAATACTTCCGAGTCGGAACTGGTGTTGACGTGACGCAGGTCGGATTCGTAGATCTCCTTGGCCAACTGTTCAACGTTGGTCAGGTTGCCGTTGTGCGCCAGGGTGATGCCGTACGGCGAGTTGACGTAAAACGGCTGCGCTTCGGCCGAGGTCGAGCTGCCGGCAGTCGGGTAACGGACGTGGCCGATACCCATGTGGCCGACCAGGCGCTGCATGTGACGCTGCTGAAACACGTCACGCACCAGGCCATTGTCCTTGCGCAGGAATAACCGGCCATCATGGCTGGTCACGATACCGGCAGCGTCCTGGCCGCGGTGCTGGAGCACGGTTAGCGCGTCATACAGCGCCTGATTGACGTTCGACTTACCGACGATACCGACGATGCCACACATGCGACGCAACCCCTACTTAATGGATCTGAACTGAACAACACTCACTGAGGCGTTTTGGCCGACGGCAAGAGTTGCTCCTTGAACGGAATATCAGCGGGTACGCTGATTCCGCTGGCAAGCCACTGACTGCTCCACCCGAGAATCAGGTTTTTGGACCAATCGGCGACCAATAGAAACTTTGGCACGAGCTGTGACTCTTTCCACCACCCGTCCTGCTGTACCGGCCCCAAGCTCAACAGCCCGACTGCCACGACCACCAGCAACACGCCACGCGCCGCGCCGAAGGCCATGCCCAGGAATCGGTCGGTGCCGGACAACCCGGTCACGCGCACCAACTCGCCGATAAGATAATTGATCATTGCGCCAACGATCAGTGTGGCGACAAACATGATGGCACAGCCCGCGATCACGCGAGCCGATGGGGTTTCGATGTATCCGGCGAGGTACTCGGACAGTGAGCCACCGAACATCCAGGCAACAGCTCCTGCGATGATCCAGGTCACCAGCGATAATGCTTCCTTGACGAAGCCGCGGCTCAAACTGATCAAAGCGGAGATGGCGATGATTGCAACAATCGCCCAGTCAACCATGGTAAATGGCACAATGCAGCCTACAGACGGATAAGGCGGCGCATTTTAGCAGAGCGCACCGCTGTCGGTAAGCTGCGATTGTCAGTGCATTTCAATCCGGACGATAGTTTTTAGCCACGCTCTGGCTGGAAGCGCACGACAAAACCCTTAAGGTTCTGCTGACGACCCAACAGATCACGCAGACGATCGGCTTCGGCGCGCTCGATCAGCGGGCCGACGAACACCCGATTCTTGCCATCAGCGGAACGGATGTAGGCGTTGTAGCCTTGGCTGCGCAGGGTTTTCTGCAGGCTTTCGGCGCTGGCGCGACTCGACAGACTGGCCAGTTGCACCGACCAGCTGACCGACAGACCGTTGGCGTCGACGCGGCTTTGTGTGGTGTCAGGCTTGGCCGGAGCGGCAGCAATCGGCTGGGCCGGCGCCGGAGCAGGCTTGGCGACTGGCGCAGGCGCAACCGGTTTGGCTACCGGAGCCGGTGCTGGTGCTGGGGCCGCGGCAATCGGCATCGACGGCGCCGATTGCTCGGCCACTTCATCATCACTCGGGACCGGTTCCTGCGGCAGTGCTTGCGGCTCGGGCACGGCTACCGGCTCAAGCTGCACTTGCGGCACGGCAGGCGCTTGCGGCGCAGCCGGCGCATCGACCGTGACCTGGCGCTGCTCGTCCTGACGGGAAAACAGCATCGGCAGGAAAATCACCGCCAGCGCCACCAGCACCAGGGCACCGACCATGCGCTGCTTGTACGCTTTATCCAGCAAAGCCATTTGCCGCTTCCTCCGTGGAGCGCCGGGCCAGCCATTCAAGGGCCTCGGCGACACAATAAAATGATCCGAACAACAGAATCTCGTCGTCGCTGGTTGCGATCTCGCACTGCCCTTCCAGCGCAGCCGCGACACTGTCATAGGACGTGACAGAGGCGCCAAGGTTCTGCAACGCCGCGTGTAATTCACTGACCGGACGCGCACGCGGCGAATCCAGCGGCGCTACCGCCCAGTGCTGGACACTAGCATTCAATTCGCCGACAACACCATCCAGATCCTTGTCCGCCAACAGGCCGAATACCGCCAGACGCTTGCCCACCGGTGGCCGACTGGCCAGACGTCGCGCCAGATACTCCGCCGCGTGCGGGTTATGCCCCACGTCCAGCAGCAGGTTCAGGCGCTTGCCGTTGAACTCGAACGAGCGGCGATCCAGCCGGCCGACCACGCGAGTGGCCTGCAAGGCCGCAACAATTTGCGACGCATTCCACGGCAAACCGAGCAGCAGATACGCCTGCAATGCCAGCGCTGCGTTTTCCATGGGCAGGTCGAGCAGCGGCAAATCATGCAATTCGACCGCCTGACCCTGTGCGTCAGTGCCGCGCCATTGCCAGTTGTGATCGGTGATTCCCAGATCGAAGTCGCGCCCGCGCAGAGAGAACGGGCACGCCAGCTCGCGAACCTTGTCGAGCAGAGGTTGCGGAGGATTCAGGTCGCCGCACAGCGCAGGTTTGCCCTGGCGGAAAATCCCGGCCTTCTCGAAAGCCACGGACTCGCGGGTATTACCCAGGTACTCGGCATGATCGACACCAATGCTGGTGACCAGCGCGATATCGGCATCCACCACGTTGACCGTGTCCAGACGCCCGCCCAGACCGACTTCCAGCACCACAGCGTCAAGTTTTGCCTGCTGAAACAGCCAGAACGCCGCCAGGGTGCCCATTTCGAAGTAAGTCAGGGAAGTGTCGCCACGCCCGGCCTCGACCGCAGCGAAAGCTTCGCACAGCTGTGCGTCAGTGGCTTCGACGCCATTGAGCTGCACCCGCTCGTTGTAACGCAGCAGGTGCGGAGAATTGTAGACACCCACGCTCAGGCCCTGCGCCCGCAGCAACGAAGCCACGAAAGCGCAGGTCGAACCCTTGCCGTTGGTGCCGGTAACCGTAATCACCCGAGGCGCCGGCTGGCCCAGCCCCATGCGGGACGCTACCTGTTGCGAACGCTCCAGCCCCATGTCGATGGCCGATGGATGCAACTGCTCAAGGTAGGCGAGCCACTCGCCAAGGGTACGCTCGGTCATACGTTGGCAGGCACCGGTGGAACGACGATTGGCTCGACAGGAGCGGCGACGTAGGTCGGAGTCGGCTGGCCGGTCAGTTGCGCCAGCAGATTGCCCAGACGTGGACGCAATTCACGACGATCAATGATCAGGTCGATCGCGCCATGCTCCAGCAGGAACTCGCTGCGCTGGAAGCCTTCCGGCAGCTTTTCACGCACGGTCTGCTCGATCACACGCGGACCGGCGAAGCCGATCAGGGCTTTCGGCTCACCGACGATCACGTCGCCGAGCATTGCCAGACTGGCGGAAACACCGCCGTAGACCGGGTCGGTCAGCACCGAGATGAACGGAATGCCTTCTTCACGCAAACGCGCGAGCACGGCCGAAGTCTTGGCCATCTGCATCAGCGAGATCAGCGCTTCCTGCATGCGCGCACCACCGGAGGCGGCGAAGCAGATCATTGGGCAACGGTTTTCCAGGGCGTAGTTGGCGGCGCGCACGAAGCGCTCACCGACGATGGCGCCCATGGAACCGCCCATGAAGCTGAACTCGAACGCCGACACCACCACCGGCATACCCAGCAGGGTGCCACTGACGGAGATCAGCGCGTCTTTTTCGCCGGTCTGCTTTTGGGCTGCGACCAGACGGTCCTTGTACTTCTTGCCGTCGCGGAATTTCAGACGGTCAACCGGCTCCAGGTCTGCACCCAGCTCGTTGCGGCCTTCGGCATCCAGGAAGATGTCGATGCGCGCCCGTGCGCCGATGCGCATGTGGTGGTTGCACTTGGGGCAAACGTCCAGGGTCTTTTCCAGCTCAGGGCGATACAGCACAGCCTCGCAGGACGGGCATTTGTGCCACAGACCTTCAGGCACCGAGCTCTTCTTGACCTCCGAACGCATGATCGAAGGGATCAGTTTGTCTACCAACCAGTTGCTCATGCTTTTTTTTCTCCAGTACCGGCGGCCCGAACGCTCTGGTTCGCAGCCCCGCGTATGCCCTTCAGCTAAATTCATGTGTGTGGCGATGATTGATGGAACGCCGCGGTCAGCGCGAAACATGACCTGCGTGCAACTCCAGAAACCCTCAGCCTCGCCTGCTTTGTGCAAGTGCATTGATGGACGGCGGCAGACTGCCAGCCGTCACATCGAAGTAGACGCTCCCTGCGAGCTTCTACGTACGGCATTGATGAACGCGCGGATCTTCGCATGATCCTTGATGCCTTTGCTCGCTTCTACCCCGCCGCTGACGTCGACCGCGTAAGGTTTGACCCGGGCCACGGCGTCGGCGACGTTTTCCGGGGTGAGGCCACCGGCCAGGATCAGCGGCTTGCTCAACGTTTGCGGAATCAAAGACCAGTCGAATGCCTCGCCGGTTCCGCCGGGCACGCCTTCGACGTAAGTGTCGAGCAGCACGCCACTGGCGCTCGGATAAGCATCGACGGCAGCCGCGATGTCGTCGCCGGCCTTGACCCGCAGCGCCTTGATGTAGGGACGATGCCAGCCTTCACAGTCGGCAGCGACTTCGTCGCCATGGAACTGCAACAGATCCAGCGGCACGGCATCGAGGATTTCCCCCAACTCGCAGCGGCTGGCATTGACGAACAGGCCAACGGTGGTCACGAACGGCGGCAACGCCTGAATGATCGCCCTTGCCTGCTGCACGCTTACCGCCCGCGGGCTCTTGGCGTAAAACACGAAACCGATCGCATCGGCTCCCGCCTCGACCGCTGCCAACGCATCTTCTATGCGGGTAATCCCGCAAATCTTGCTGCGAACGGCTGACATGTCGATAAAAACCTCAAGGTAAAAACCGGGAAAGTCCCGGATGGTAACAAAAGCGTTCGGGGGCGTCAGCCGTCAAGGCCCGAGAAACCCGTAAGGAAATGTGGCCCGATGAAACGCTCGGGCAACGGGAACTCGTCGTGGTACTCGACTTGCACCAGATACAGACCGAACGGATGCGCCGTCACGCCACCGGCACGGCGCTCGCGACTCTCCAGGACTTCCTTCATCCACTCGACCGGACGCTCGCCGGCACCGATGGTCATCAGCACACCGGCAATGTTGCGCACCATGTGGTGCAAAAAGGCGTTGGCGCGAATATCGAGAACGATCATCTTGCCGTGGCGAGTCACGCGCAGGTGGTGCATTTTCTTGATCGGCGATTTCGCTTGGCACTGCCCTGCACGGAACGCACTGAAATCATGAGTACCGATCAGATACTGCGCCGCCTCGGCCATACGCTCGACATCGAGCGGGCGATGGTTCCAGGTGATCTCTTCGTTGAGATGGGCCGGACGAATCTGATCGTTGTAGATCACATAGCGATAACGCCGCGCGATGGCTTTGAACCGCGCATGAAAATGCGCCGGCATCACCCGCGCCCAGCTGACGCTGATGTCGTGGGGCAGATTGATGTTGGCGCCCATCACCCAGGCTTTCAGCGAACGATCGACTTGCGTATCGAAATGCACCACTTGTCCGCAGGCATGCACGCCCGCGTCGGTACGCCCGGCGCACTGCAGTGAAACCGGCGAGTTGGCGACTTTCGACAAGGCTTTCTCGAGCTCTTCCTGCACCGTGGCCACGCCGGTCAACTGGCGCTGCCAGCCGCTGTAGCGCGAACCTTTGTATTCAACGCCAAGCGCGACGCGGTAAAAGCCGTCGGGTGCCATTTCGGCGACCGGGTTATCTATGTTTGCCAAGGTGGGACAGCCTGCTGATGTGCAAAGGCGGGCATTATAAGGCTGTGGACCGGGGATGCCAGTCAGTTCTGTGTTGACGGATCCGACCTCTTCGCGAGCAAGCCCGCTCCCACAGGAGGAATGTATTCCAAATGTGGGAGCGGGCTTGCTCGCGAAGGCGGTCGATCAGGCACCACAGAAATCCAGCCCAAACAAAAACGGCAGCCTCGATGGGCTGCCGTTTTGTTTACCGCCGAATCACGCCAGGTGCGAAAGCATTTCCTTGGCTTCGCCACGCTGCTTTTCGTCACCCTCGGTCAACACTTCGTTGAGGATGTCGCGCGCGCCGTCGCTGTCGCCCATGTCGATGTAGGCCTGAGCCAGATCGAGCTTGGTCGCGGCTTCGTCGGTACCGGCGAGGAAGTCGAAATCGTCTTCCCCCAGATCACCACCCAATGCCGCATCGTTTTCAGTGAAGGTCGGCTCGGCAATGCTCTGCGACAAGCGATCCAGCTCGGCGTTGACGTCGTCCAGTTCTGCCGCGAAGGCATCCGGTTCGGCCGGGTTGGTGTCCATCTCGTCGGCCAGCGACAGATCGAAATCGGCCGGCAGCTCCAGATCGTCCTGCGGCACTTCGTTGACGACCGCAGGCTCGACCGGCGACAGGTCTTTCACGCCCTCGTCCAGATCCAGCAGGAAGTCATCGTCCGCCAGGTCCGCCGCCGGGGCTGGCGCAGGCTCGGCACCCAGATCCAGATCGAGGTCGAAGTCCGACAGGTCGTCGAGGTTCTCTTTGATCTCGGTCTGCTGTTGCAGCACCGATTCGAAGCTCAGATCGTCGTCTGCCGGGAATTCGTCCAGCTCTACCGGCGCTTCAGGCGCGACGACAGGGGCAGGCTCAACCGGGGTGATGTTGTCGAGGTCATCCAGGCTCAGGTCGAACGCGCTATCCAGATCGTCTGCCGCAGGAGCAGGCTCAGGTGCAGGCGCCTCTGGCTCGTCGAGCAACAGGTCCTTGACGTATTGCGCGTCGAGCTCGGCGGCGACCGCAGCAGCCGCAAGACCCGCGACCGCGACGACGGCCATGGCCGGGAAGCGTTTTTTCAGTTCTTCGACCTTGGCGAAGTTATCACCGTTGGCCACCAGCTGACGCTCCTGAGCGACGAACGCATCGCGGTCGCCCTGCTGACCGTAGACTTCCATCAGCTTCAGACGCAGATCGCTACGCTGCGGCTCGAGGCTGACGCCCTCTTCGAGCAGCGCGGCGGCCTGATTCAGGCGACCGGCGTTGATGTGCGACTGAGCCTTGTCCAGCACGTCATCGGAACGCTCGGCGGCCGGCGCGACCAATGGCGCGGCAATCGGCTCAGCCATCACCAACGGAGCCACGACTGCCGCTGGCGCTGGCGCAGCTGCCGCGGTGTTGAGCTTGACGCTGGCAGCGGGTACTTCAAGGCCTTCGAAGCTGCTTTCCGGCAGATCCTGCTCGGCAGAGAACTCTTGCTCTTCCGCCAGGGCGCGGGCCATGCGCAGGTGTTTCTCGGCTTCCTGCTGGGCTTTGCGGCGACGAGCCAGCAGCAACAGCAGAAGCAGCAGCACCACCGCACCGCCACCGATCAGACCCAGCAGGATCGGATTGGTCAGCAGTTCGTTGAAGGTTTTATCCTCATCGACAACCGGCTTCGGCGCGACCGCCGGCGTTTCGGCAGGCGTATCGACCGGTGGCGCGATCGCCGACTCTGGCGTTGGCGCCGCTTCTGCCGGGGTGGCTGGCGGGGTCGCGGCCAGTTCGGCGGTGATCGCCGGTACGGCAGCGGTGGCGGCTGGCGCGGCGCCCGGGCCTTCGGCCTGCATCTTCGCCAGCTGATTGTTCTTCAGCTCGATCAGGCGCTGCAGCTTGTCCAGCTGGCTTTGCAGATCGGCCATGCGGCTTTTCAGTTCCTCGTTGTCACGACGGGTCGTGTCGAGGCTTTCCTGGGTGACCGCCAGTTTGTTGCTCAAGGCCTTGGCATCGCCTACCGGGCCTTTGCCACGACCCTTGGCGCCTTCGGCAGACACCAGGCTCAGGTTGTCCTTGGCATTCTGCCCGGTGCCGACATTGCTGCGGCCACGCTTGGTGGCATCGAGCTGCTGCTGGCCGGTACCAGGCTTGGCCACATAGCGACGACCCTGACGCCAGGCTTCGTTCTGCGCCGCCACTTCGGCAATCGCCTTGGACTGCGGCAGTGCGGCACTCTGCGTTGCATCCGGCAGACGCAGCACTTGGCCGGTTTTCAGCCGGTTGATGTTGCCGTCGATGAACGCATCCGGGTTCAGCGCCTGAATCGCCAGCATGGTCTGCTGCACCGAACCGCCGGTGCGCGCCTTCGCGGCAATTTCCCACAGGGTGTCGCGCGGCGTGGTGGTGTATTGCGTCGGGTGCGTGGCACCAGTGGTCGGCGCAGTGATGGTCTGCGACGGCGCCGGTTGCGCGGCGGCGTCAGCGGTCTGCGGCGAGAACTTCGACGGATCCAGCAGCACACTGTAATCGCGCAGCAGACGGCCGTTCGGCCACATTACCTGCACGAGGAATTTCACCATCGGTTCCGACAGCGGCTTGCTCGAAGTCACGCGCAGCACGCTCTTGCCGCTGGCGTTGAGCACCGGGGTGAACGTCAGGTCGTTGAGAAAGGCCTGGCGATCAACGCCGGCCTTGGCGAAATCTTCTGGCGAGGCCAGGCTTGGCACCACTTCGGCAGCGGTGAGATCCTTGACGTCGAGCAGCTCGATCTCGGCCACCAGCGGCTGGTTCAGGGTCGACTTCAGGGTCAGCTCCCCGAGCCCGAGGGCATGCGCCATACCGGAGGACAGCGCCGAGGCGGCCGCTATTGCTAACACCAGTTTGCGAACTTGAACCATAGCCTCATCCTTTGTTTGAACGTTCCTCGGCCAGCGAGAAGATGTTGATTGCCGCTGCCGTAAGGCATTGCGCGCGACGACGACAGACTGCCGCGCGCGATCATTTCTTTGATGCCCCGGAAAGTCCCGGAGGGTGACACGTTGTCAAGTGCTCCGGGCAAGCATAGCGCTCACCTAGAATCAGTCGACAAATTGTTGCCAAGTATCTTTTACAGCAGGTCTTTTATCAACAATTCAGCGACCTGCACAGCATTCAAGGCTGCCCCCTTGCGTACGTTATCTGACGTCAGCCACAGATTAAGTTCCGCCGGGTCATCGACGCCGCTGCGCACCCGACCGACATAGACCACATCCTGCCCCACCGCGTCACCCACCGCGGTCGGATAATCGCCGGCTTCAACCAGCTCGATGCCGGGCGCGTCCTCAAGCGCAGCGTTGACCTTTGCCAGGTCGACCGCGCTCGCTGACTGCAAGGTCACGCTATAGCTATCGCCAAAAAACACCGGGGCTTGAACGCAAGTTGCGGAAATCTTTAATAAAGGCTGCTTCAGCACCTGACGCAACTCCCGCACCAGACGTTTTTCCAGCAGCGTGTGGCCTTGAGCGTCGGGGGTGCCGACCTGGGCCAGCAGGTTGAAGGCCATCTGACGGTCGAAGAACGTTGGCTCCAGCGGACGCATGTTCAGCAGCTCGGCAGTCTGCCGGGCCAGCTCGGTCACGGCTTCGCGACCCTGGGCGGACACGGCCAGATTGGCGGTGACATTAACGTATTGCAGCTCGATCAAATCGAGCAGCGGCGCCAGCACCACGGCCAGCGCAGTGGCCGAAGGACTTGGGCTGCTGACCTGGAACGGCGCTTTCAGACCGGCGACCACCTCAGCGTTGGCTTCCGGCACCACTTGCGGCGCCTGCTCGGCCGGCAACGCACCGGACAGGTCAATCAGCGAGCAACCTGCCGCGTGGGCACGCGCCGCGTAACTCAGGGAAACGGCAGCGCCAGCGGCGAAGAACACCAGTTTGACCTTGCTGAAATCGAACTCGTCGACTTCGCGCACGCGCACGTTCTTGTTGCGAAACAGCACCGAACTGCCGGCGGATTCGCTGCTGGCCAGCAAGTGCAGGTTGCCGACCGGAAAGTCGCGCTCTTCGAGAATCTGAACGAGGGTTTCGCCGACAGTACCGGTGGCGCCGACGACGGCAATATCAAGGGTCTGGGTCATGGTTCTACCTCTGGCGAAACGGGGGGAGCGGCACTTTACCGGGTGACTGGCATGCAGGCAATTTCTGTCGGAATCTGCAGTGTCTGCACCGGCCCCTTCGCGAGCAAGCTCGCTCCCACAGGGGAACGCAGTTCTAATGTGGGAGCGAGCTTGCTCGCGAAGGGGCCAGACCTGACACCGGGAACCCTCAGACATAAAAAAACCCGCACCTCTCACAAGGCGCGGGTTCTTTCACGACTTCAAGCGATCAACGCTCCAGCAGGATCCGCAGCATGCGGCGCAGCGGTTCGGCCGCACCCCACAGCAGTTGGTCGCCGACGGTGAAGGCACCGACGAACTGCGACCCCATGTTCAGCTTGCGCAGACGACCCACCGGTACGTTCAGGGTGCCGGTAACCTTGGTCGGGCTCAGCTCCTGCATGCTGATGTCGCGGTTGTTCGGCACCAGTTTGACCCAAGGGTTGTGCTGGCTGATCAGCCCTTCGATGTCGGCGATCGGCACGTCTTTGTTCAGCTTGATGGTCAGCGCCTGGCTGTGGCAACGCATGGCGCCGATGCGCACGCAGATGCCGTCGACCGGGATCGGGCTCTTGAAGCGGCCGAGGATCTTGTTGGTCTCGGCCTGGGCCTTCCACTCTTCGCGGCTCTGGCCGTTCGGCAGTTCCTTGTCGATCCACGGGATCAGGCTGCCGGCCAGCGGTACGCCGAAGTTTTCGGTCGGGTACGCGTCGCTGCGCATGGCTTCGGCCACGCGACGGTCAATGTCGAGGATCGCGCTGGCCGGGTCGGCCAGTTGATCGGCGACAGCGGCGTGAGTCGCGCCCATCTGCTTGATCAGTTCACGCATGTTCTGCGCGCCGGCACCGGAGGCCGCCTGATAAGTCATGGCGCTCATCCACTCGACCAGACCGGCCTCGAACAGACCGCCCAGGCCCATCAGCATCAGGCTGACGGTGCAGTTGCCACCGATGTAGTTCTTGGTGCCCGCGTCCAGTTGCTGGTCGATGACCTTGCGGTTGACCGGGTCGAGAATGATCACCGCGTCATCGTTCATGCGCAGGCTGGACGCCGCGTCGATCCAGTAACCCTGCCAGCCGGCTTCGCGCAGCTTGGGGAATACTTCGCTGGTGTAGTCGCCGCCCTGGCAGGTCAGGATCACGTCGAGGGTTTTCAGCTCTTCAATGCTGTAAGCGTCCTTGAGCGGAGCAATGTCCTTGCCCACGGACGGGCCTTGGCCACCGACATTGGAAGTGGTGAAAAACACCGGCTCGATAAGATCGAAATCCTGCTCTTCCAGCATCCGCTGCATGAGCACGGAACCGACCATGCCGCGCCAACCGATCAGACCTACACGTTTCATCGCAACTACACCTTCTTGAAAAGTGGGCCGCTGCTTTGTATTGAATTTCGCAGCGGGCCCGAGAGATTACAGATTCCGCAGCGCGGCGACTACTGCGTCACCCATTTCCTGCGTTCCGACTTTGGTACAACCGCCCGAATAGATGTCGCCGGTGCGCAAGCCTTGATCCAGCACCACGCTGACGGCTTTCTCGATGGCATCGGCCGCATCGTGCAGATTGAAGCTGTAACGCAGCATCATCGACACCGACAAAATGGTCGCCAACGGGTTGGCAATGCCTTTGCCGGCGATGTCCGGCGCCGAACCGTGGCAAGGCTCGTACATGCCCTTGTTGTTCGAATCCAGCGAGGCCGAGGGCAGCATGCCGATCGATCCGGTAAGCATCGAGGCTTCGTCGGAGAGGATGTCGCCAAACATGTTGTCGGTGACGATCACGTCGAACTGCTTCGGCGCGCGCACCAGTTGCATGGCGGCGTTGTCGACGTACATGTGGCTCAGCTCGACTTCAGGGTAATCCTTGGCGACCTGCTCGACCACTTCACGCCACAGTTGGCTGGATGCCAGCACGTTGGCCTTGTCCACCGAGCAAAGTTTCTTGCCACGGACCATGGCCATGTCGAAACCGACACGGGCGATGCGGCGGATTTCGCTTTCGCTGTACGGCAGGGTGTCGTAGGACTGACGCTCGCCGTTTTCCAGGGTGCGGGTGCCGCGTGGCGCGCCGAAGTAGATGCCACCGGTCAGCTCACGGACGATCAGGATGTCCAGACCGGCAACGATTTCCGGCTTCAGGCTCGAAGCATCAGCCAGTTGCGGGTAGAGGATCGCCGGACGCAGGTTGCCGAACAGGCCCAGTTGCGCACGGATTTTCAGCAGACCACGCTCAGGGCGGATGTCACGCTCGATGGTGTCCCATTTCGGGCCGCCCACTGCGCCCAGCAGGACGGCGTCGGCAGCACGGGCACGGTCGAGGGTTTCGTCGGCCAGTGGCACGCCGTGCTTGTCGATGGCCGCGCCACCGATCACGTCATGGCTCAGCTCGAAGCCCAGGCTGTACTTGTCGTTGGCCAGCTCCAGCACCTTGACCGCTTCGGCCATGATTTCCGGACCAATACCGTCGCCTGGGAGAATCAGAATCTGCTTGCTCATGCTTTCCTCATGTCATCAGTCGGAGCGCCCGCAGGCGCGCCCGGAAAAATTCTTAGCGCTCGGCCCACAGTACCAATACATCTGTACTGAACGAGCCATCGGCATCAATCTCAAAATATTCGCGCACTTCGTTGCCCATCGACTGCTGCAACTGGCGGATCGCCGCGCGCATCACTTCGGGTGTGCGCATGCGCTCGACCCAACTGCTGTATTCCAGACGCAGGCGCTGACGACTGGTGCTGCGGGTATGCAGCCCGGCCTCGCTGACCTGCCGCAGCCACTCGCCGGCGGAATAATCGCGCACGTGGCTGGTGTCGCGCAGCACTTCGACGCTCTGCAGGTAAGTGTCGAACAACGGGCTGCCCGGTGACAACACGTCGATGAACGCTGCCACGCCACCCTGCTTCAGCACCCGCCGCACTTCACGCAGGGCCACCCCGAGGTCGCTCCAATGGTGCGCCGAATAACGGCTGAACACGTAATCGAATTCGCCATCGGCAAACGGCAGGCGCTCGGCGGCGCCGTTGACCGTGGAGATATTGGCAAAACCGCGATCAACGGCTGCGGCGGCGACCACATCGAGCATTTGCTGCGACAGGTCGTAGGCCACCACTTCTTTCACCAGCGGCGCCACATGAAAACTCACATGACCGGCACCGCAACCCAGATCCAGCACCCGAGCCGCGTCCTGCCCCGCCAGTTCAGCCTGGAGCAGCGCAAATTCAGCGCCCTGAGCGTGAACGGCGCTGCTCAGGTAGGCGGCGGCCTGTTCACCGAATTGCTTTTGTACAACCTGGGTGTGCTGGGCGGTGCTGGTCATAGTCATTTCCTGGCATTTGTGTTGTTTGAGCTGCCGCCTTCGCGAGCAAGCCCGCTCCCACATTTGAAATGCATTCCCCTGTGGGAGCGGGCTTGCTCGCGAAGAGGCCAGCCCTCACTACATCAATCTCGAATCAATTATGCGTCGCGAAACAACCACGGCTGGCTCACACGATGCTTGGCTTCAAACGCCGCAATCGCATCGCCGTCCTGCAAGGTCAGGCCGATATCGTCCAGACCATTGAGCAGGCAATGCTTGCGGAACGCGTCGATCTCGAAGCTCAACACCTTGCCATCCGGACGGGTCACGGTCTGCGCCTGCAGATCGATCTGCAACTGGTAGCCCGGATTAGCCTCGACCTGCTTGAACAGCTCATCCACTTCAGCGTCGCTCAAGATGATCGGCAGCAAGCCGTTCTTGAAGCTGTTGTTGAAGAAGATGTCGGCGTAGCTCGGCGCGATGATGCTGCGGAAACCGTATTCTTCCAGCGCCCACGGGGCGTGTTCACGGCTGGAGCCGCACCCGAAGTTCTCACGGGCGAGCAACACGCTGGCGCCTTGATAACGCTCGGCGTTGAGCACGAAGTCCTTGTTCAGCGGGCGCTTGGAGTTGTCCTGATACGGCTGGCCGACATCCAGGTAGCGCCACTCGTCGAACAGGTTCGGGCCGAAACCGGTGCGCTTGATCGACTTCAAGAACTGCTTGGGAATGATCTGGTCGGTGTCGACGTTGGCACGATCCAGAGGCGCGACAAGACCAGTGTGCTGGGTAAAAGCTTTCATGCTGCGCTCCTTTTAGATCAATTCACGAACGTCGATGAAACGACCGTTCACCGCCGCCGCAGCGGCCATGGCCGGGCTCACGAGGTGGGTACGGCCACCGGCGCCCTGACGGCCTTCGAAGTTACGGTTGGAGGTCGAGGCGCAATGCTCGCCGGACTCCAAACGGTCCGGGTTCATCGCCAGGCACATCGAGCAACCCGGCTCACGCCATTCGAAACCGGCTTCGAGGAAGATCTTGTCCAGACCTTCGGCTTCCGCCTGCGCCTTCACCAGACCCGAGCCCGGTACGACGATTGCCTGCTTGATCGTCGAAGCGACTTTGCGACCCTTGGCGATCACTGCCGCAGCGCGCAGGTCTTCGATGCGCGAGTTGGTGCAGGAGCCGATGAACACGCGATCCAGCTGAATGTCGGTGATCGCCTGATTGGCGGTCAAACCCATGTATTTCAAGGCGCGGACGATCGAATCGCGCTTGACCAGATCCATCTCTTTGGCCGGATCCGGCACGTTCTGATCAACGGCCAACACCATTTCAGGCGAAGTGCCCCAGCTGACTTGCGGCTTGATCTGCGCAGCGTCGAGTTCAACTACGGTGTCGAACTTGGCATCAGCGTCGGAAACCAGGTCTTTCCAGGCTTCAACCGCCTGATCCCACTGCGCGCCTTTCGGCGCGAACGGACGGCCCTTGACGTACTCGACGGTTTTTTCATCCGCGGCCACCAGACCGACGCGGGCGCCGGCCTCGATGGACATGTTGCAGATGGTCATGCGGCCTTCGACGGACAGATCGCGAATCGCGCTGCCGGCGAATTCGATGGCATGGCCGTTACCGCCGGCGGTGCCGATCTTGCCGATCACTGCGAGGACGATGTCCTTGGCGGTCACGCCGAACGGCAATTGGCCTTCGACGCGCACCAGCATGTTCTTCATTTTCTTCGCGACCAGGCACTGGGTGGCGAGCACGTGCTCGACCTCGGAAGTGCCGATCCCGTGCGCCAAGGCACCGAAAGCGCCGTGGGTCGAGGTGTGCGAGTCGCCGCAGACCACGGTCATGCCCGGCAAGGTTGCGCCCTGCTCCGGGCTGATCACGTGGACGATGCCCTGACGGATGTCGTTCATCTTGAACTCGACAATGCCGTACTCATCACAGTTGTCATCGAGGGTCTGAACCTGCAAACGCGAGACCTGGTCGGCAATCGCTTCGATGCCGCCCTTGCGCTCGGGCGTGGTCGGTACGTTGTGGTCCGGGGTCGCGATGTTGGCATCGATGCGCCAAGGCTTGCGCCCGGCCAGACGCAGGCCTTCGAAGGCTTGCGGCGAGGTCACTTCGTGGATGATGTGACGATCGATGTAGATCAGCGCCGAGCCATCGTCGCGCTGTTTGACCAAATGCGAATCCCAGAGCTTGTCGTAGAGCGTTTTGCCGGCCATCAGACGGTTCCTCATCAGCTTGTTTCTATGCCTTGGGCTTATCAATAACCCTTTGGCTTGTGAGGCCGATCCTATGGCGTTACATTAAATAACTCAAATTCATATTTTTTATGCTTTGGATAACCAACTGGAATACGAACCATGGATCTGGCCAACCTCAATGCTTTTATCGCTATCGCCGAGACCGGCAGCTTCTCCGGCGCCGGGGAACGCCTGCATCTGACGCAGCCGGCGATCAGCAAACGCATCGCCGGACTGGAGCAACAACTGAAGGTGCGGTTGTTCGATCGACTCGGTCGTGAAGTCGGCCTGACCGAGGCTGGGCGCGCCCTGCTGCCCAGGGCATACCAGATTCTCAACGTGCTGGACGACACCCGCCGCGCCCTGACCAACCTGACCGGCGAAGTCAGCGGCCGGCTGACCCTGGCCACCAGTCACCACATCGGCCTGCACCGCCTGCCGCCACTCTTGAGGGAATTCACCCGTCGCTACCCACAAGTGGCGCTGGATATTCAGTTTCTCGATTCGGAAGTGGCCTACGAGGAAATTCTCCATGGCCGCGCTGAACTGGCAGTCATCACCCTGGCGCCAGAGCCACACACGCTGGTCAAAGCCACGCCGGTGTGGGACGACCCGCTGGATTTTGTGGTGGCGCCGGAGCATTCGCTGATCAGCAACGGCGCGGTGAGTCTGGCGGATATTGCCGGTCATCCGGCGGTTTTTCCCGGAGGCAACACCTTTACTCATCATATTGTCCAACGTTTGTTCGAAGCCCAAGGGCTGACGCCGAACATCGCCATGAGCACCAACTACCTGGAAACCATCAAGATGATGGTCTCCATCGGTCTGGCCTGGAGTGTTCTGCCACGCACCATGCTTGATGAACAGGTCGCGCGCATACCTTTGCCGGGCATACAGCTCAGTCGCCAGCTAGGCTATATCGTGCACACCGAACGGACGCTGTCGAATGCAGCAAGGGCCTTCATGGCTTTGCTGGATGCGCAAATCGATCTGCCAGGGACTCCGGGCTAACTTGTGCTACTCCTACAGAGCCGCTGTCCCTGTGCCTAACGCCACCATCAGCTCAAGGCCCGTTAACAATGCCCAAATCTGTTGACCGAATTCCGCCGATGCCGCGTATTCAGGCCATTGATCCGCGACGTTCCGAGCAGAGCTGGGAGAGTGCGCCGCAATTGCTCGCCGCGCTCAACGGCGCCCGGCTCGGTGCCTGGTATTGGGACATCGAGCGCGGGCAGATCAGTTGGTCCCGGGGCACCCAGGCGCTGTTCGGCTTCGATCCACGGCAACCGCTGCCGCAGGATCTGGAATACCTCGACCTGCTGCCGCCCGAGGACCGGGCGAAAACTGTCAGGGCATTCCACGCGGTGATTGCCGGAGCACCGCTGGAACAGGCGATGCACCACCGTATCCGCTGGCCCGACGGCAGTCTGCACTGGCTGGAAATCAGCGGCAGTCTGCTACCGGACAAACAGGGGCGTCCTCGAATGATCGGGGTGATTCGTGAAATCACCCACCAGCGCCAACGCGAGCAGGCTCTGAGCAGCTCGGAGAAACGTTTCGCCACACTCTTTCACCTGTGCCCGAACATGGTGCTGCTGACGCGCCAGGAAGACGGTCTGATCACCGAGGCCAACCAATATTTCGAAAGCCTGTTCGGTTGGCCGGTACAGAGCGCCATTGGCCGCACCACCCTGGAACTGGGCCTGTGGGTGCACCCGGAGCAACGCGCAGAACTGGTGAAAAGGACCAAGGCCAAGGGCGAACTGATCAGCATGGAAGTGCAGTTCCGCGCCAGCAACGGGCAGATTCATGACGGCATCCTCAGCGCGCAGAAGGTCGAACTCGAAGGCCAGCCGTATCTGCTCAGCACGTTTCTCGACACCACCGAACGCAAAGCCGCCGAACACGCCTTGAAAGACAGCCAGGAACGCCTCGATCTGGCGCTGGACTCGGCGCAGCTGGGCACCTGGGACTGGCACATCCCCAGCGGCATGCTCTATGGCTCGGCACGGGCCGCGCAACTGCACGGGCTGGAGCCGATCCCGTTTCACGAGTCGTTCGAAGAGTTCTTTGAAGGCGTGCCCGGCGAAGAACGCGACAGCATGCGCGACGCCTACCGCAGCCTGCGCGAAGGCCCGGCGGGCAATTATCAGCTGACCTACCGCGTGCAATTGCCGGATGGCAGCTCACGCTATCTGGAAAGCCGCGCCCGCCTCTATCGCGACGAGAACGGCGCGCCGCTGCGCATGGCCGGGACCTTGCTGGACATCACTGATCAGGTCGAGCGCGAGCAACGTCTGGTGGCCTCGGAAGAGAAATTCGCCACGTTGTTCCAGGTCAGCCCCGATCCGATCTGCGTCACGCGCCAGGACAGCGGCGAGTTCATCGAAATCAATAACAGCTTCACCCAGACCTTCGGCTGGAGCGCCGCCGACGTGATCGGCCGCACCGCCGAAGACATCGGCCTGTGGGACGCCTCGGCGAAAAGCCTGCAACGCATCGAGCGGGTGATCCGCGAACAGGGCCTGAGCAATGTCGCGATCATCGTCCAGCACAAGGACGGCCAGTCGCTGACCTGTGTGATTTCCAGCCGACAGATCAGCGTTGGCAATCAGCCGTGCATCGTCACCACTTTGCGCGACATCACCCAGCAGCAGCGCTCCGAAGCCGCACTCAAGGCCAGCGAAGAGAAATTCGCCAAGGCGTTTCACTCCAGCCCCGATGCGATCACCATCACCGAGCGCGACACCGGGCGTTATCTGGAGGTCAACGACGGTTTCTGCCGCCTCACCGGCTATCGCGCGGAAGAAGTGGTGGGCAAAACCGTGTACCAGATCGGCATCTGGGCCGAAGAGAAACAACGCTCGGCGCTGTTTGCCGAACTGCAGATCAAGGGCCGCGTGCATCATCAGGAAATGCTCGGGCGCAACAAGCGCGGCGAACTGCTGACCGTGGAAGTGTCGATCGAACCGATCACCCTCAACGAAACCGCGTGCCTGCTGCTGACCGCCCGGGACGTCAGCCTGCTGAAAAATGCTGAAGCGCAGATCCGTCACCTGGCCTATCACGACCCGCTGACCAATCTGCCCAACCGCGCCCTGCTGATGGATCGCCTGAGCCAGCAGATCGCCCTGCTCAAGCGCCACAATCTGCGCGGCGCGCTGCTGTTCCTCGATCTTGACCACTTCAAGCACATCAACGACTCGCTCGGCCACCCGGTCGGCGACACGGTGCTGAAAATCGTCACTGCGCGGCTTGAAGCCAGCGTGCGCATGGAAGACACGGTGGCACGTCTCGGCGGCGATGAATTCGTGGTGCTGCTCAGCGGTCTGGAAGGCACTCGTAACGAGGTCAGCGCACAAGTGCGGGAACTGGCCGACACCATTCGCGAACTGCTGTCGGAGCCGATGTTCCTCGACGGCCAGCGCCTGCAAGTGACGCCGAGTATCGGCGTGGCACTGATTCCCGATCACGGCTCGACCCCGACCGATCTGCTCAAGCGCGCAGACATTGCCCTGTACCGCGCCAAGGACTCCGGGCGCAACACCACGCAGATGTACCACAACACCATGCAGAAAGCGGCCAGCGAACGGCTGCGCATGGAGACCGATCTGCGTCTGGCGTTGTCCCGTGGCGAATTCAACGTGCACTACCAGCCGCAGGTCGATGCGCGGGACAACCGCATCATCGGCGCCGAAGCCCTGGTGCGCTGGAATCACCCGGAACTCGGCGCGCAATCGCCCACCGAGTTCATCAAGGTGCTGGAAGACAGCGGCCTGATTCTGGAAGTCGGCACCTGGATCCTCGACGAGGCCTGCGAAGCGTTCAAACAGCTGATTGCCTTGAAACTGGTTGACCCGTTCAATTTCAGCCTGTGCGTGAACATCAGCCCACGCCAGTTCCGCCAGAACGACTTCGTCGAACGCATCGAACACAGCATGAGCAGCCACGGCCTGCCCTGCTCGCTACTTAAACTGGAGATCACCGAAGGCATCGTCATCCAGAACCTGGAAGACACCATCAGCAAAATGCGCCGCCTGAAAAAACTCGGCGTGAGCTTCGCCATGGACGATTTCGGCACCGGCTATTCATCGCTGACCTACCTCAAACGCCTGCCGGTGGACACCCTGAAAATCGACCAGTCATTCATCCGCGACGCGACCACCGACCCCAACGACGCCGAGATCATCCGCGCCATCGTCGCCATGGCCCGCAGCCTGGAACTGGAGGTGATTGCCGAAGGCGTGGAGACGCCGGAGCAACTGGCGTTCCTGCAGGGGCTGGGTTGCCATCTGTATCAGGGCTATCTGCACAGTCGGCCGGTGGCGTTGGAGGCGTTGAAAAAGATGCTCGAATGACGAGCACAAAAAAAGGGCGCCGGTGGCGCCCTTCTTTTTTGCTCGGCCTTATTGCAGAGCCGGCTTTTGCGCTCCGCTGATCGGGATGCGCTTGGCTTTCGCTTCTTCCGGGATCACCCGCAACAGGTCGATGCTCAGCAGACCATTGCTCAGATCGGCGGCCTTGATCTCGATGTGATCGGCCAGGCGGAAGGACAGCTTGAAAGCACGCTGGGCAATGCCTTGATGCAGGAAGGTCACGCCCTCGTTGGCATCACGCTTGCCGCCACTGATGGTCAGCACACCCTTCTCGACTTGCAGCTCCAGGTCTTCTTCCTGGAAACCGGCTGCCGCTACGACGATGCGGTATTGATCGTCACCGTGTTTTTCCACGTTGTAGGGTGGGTAGGTGCTGCCTGGCTCGTTGCGCAGCGCGGTTTCGAACAGATCGTTGAAACGGTCGAAACCAACCGAGGAACGGAACAGTGGTGCCAGGGAAAATGCAGTACTCATGGTTCAAATCTCCTGAAAACAATCAGCAAGGTTTTTTGACTCCGCGACCCGAATTCGGCATCGCGTACCCCTTAGATAGGGACCGCCAAAATGATTTCAAGAGATTATTTGAAGATTTTTTTCAGGCCGCTTCGGCGACCGGCAAGCCCAGTAAACGCGAGACTTGATCCGGTTCTGTCTCACGACGCAGCACGGTAAACAGCTCGGTGGCCTCGGGATAATTGCGCGTCAGCATCGCCAGCCATTGCTTCAAGCGACCCGGCGATTGGCGTGCAGTCATCTGCGCCTTGGCTTGCAGCCAGAAGTCCTGAATCAGCGGCAGCAGCTCGGCCCAGCTCATCTCGACCACTTCTTCACCGGCGCGCGCGGCAGCGATCTGCCGGGCCAGATCCGGGCGTGACACCAGACCGCGACCGAGCATGATGTCTTCGACGCCACTGATCTCGCGGCAGCGGCGCCAGTCCTCGACGCTCCAGATATCACCGTTGGCGAACACCGGCACCTTGACCACGTCCTGCACCCGCGGAATCCACTCCCAATGCGCCGGCGGCTTGTAGCCATCGACCTTGGTCCGGGCGTGAACCACGATGTGCTCGGCGCCGCCCTCGGCCAGCGCAGTGGCGCAGACCAGCGAACCGTCCGGGCTGTCGAAGCCCAGGCGCATCTTCGCGGTGACCGGGATATGTGCCGGCACAGCGCGACGCACGTGTTCGACGATGCTGTTGAGCAGTTCCGGCTCCTTGAGCAGCACTGCCCCGCCCCGGGATTTGTTGACGGTCTTGGCCGGGCAGCCGAAGTTCAGGTCGATGACTTCCGAGCCGAGCTCGCAGGCCAGCGCCGCGTTTTCCGCCAGGCACACCGGATCGGAACCCAACAATTGCACACGCAGCGGCACGCCGGAACGGGTGCGGGCGCCGTTGAGCAACTCCGGGCCGAACTTGTGGAAGTAGGCCGGGGTAAGCAACTGATCGTTGATCCGAATGAATTCGGTCACGCACCAGTCGATGCCGCCAACGCGGGTCAGCACGTCGCGCAGGATGTCGTCGACCAGCCCCTCCATGGGCGCCAGGGCAATTTGCATGGGGAAAACACTACTCAGGAAGAAAAAACGTGCCGCAGTTTACTGGATATCGCGCAAATCCGCAGAACAACACTCTTTCCTGTGGGAGCGAGCTTGCTCGCGAAAGCGGTGTATCAGTTGATGCAACCGTCACTGGCCCACCGCTTTCGCGAGCAAGCTCGCTCCAACATTAGAGCTGCACTGTTTCTGGATTTTGGATCGCCGGGCCATAACCCTCGATGAACTCCGCCGGCATGCGCTTGGGCTTGCCGGTAGACAGTTCGATGCAGACGAACGTGGTTTGGGCGCGCAGTAAAGTGGCGTTGTCGCTGGGGCGGATCAGCTGGAAGTGGCGGGTCATTTTCAGGCGCTGATCCCAATCGACGATCCAGGTCGCCAGTTGCAGTTCGTCGCCTTCGTAGGCCGCCGCCAGGTAATCGATTTCGTGGCGCACCACGGCCATCGCCCGGTCCAGGCGCCGGTACTCGACCAGATCCAGCCCCAGCCGCTGCGAGTGGCGCCAGGCGCAGCGTTCGAGCCAGGTCACGTACACCGCGTTGTTCGCGTGGCCCAGCCCGTCGATGTCCTCGGCGCCTACTTGCAGATCAATGGTGAACGGCGTTGCCCGATCCCAGCCCATGCCCCACTCCCGGTCAGATTATTCAACCGGGGCAGTGTAACGGATGTCAGGCCGATTGCCGCGCCTGAAGGCTGCGCCCCGCCAACAGTGATAACACCCCATCAACCACCCGAGGGTCGGCCAGCACTCGCTGGTGGCCGCCGCTTTCCAGGCGCAGCAGACGACTGTCGAACCATGATTCGTGGATCAGTTGCGATTCCTTGACCGAGACGAAGGTGTCGTCCTCGGCATGCACGATCAGGCCCGGCATATCCAGTTGATAGTGCGCGACATCGAGGGTCGCGGCACGCATGCCGACGTCCTGCTCGACCTGGCGGATGAACGCCGAGCGCGCCCGCGGTGGCATGCCGACATAGCGGGCAAAACCGCGCAGCACGCCGAGGATCCGCGCGGGAGCTGCGATGCTGACGAGGGTTTCGGTGCGCAGGCCCAGTTGCACGGCAAGCATGGCGCTGGCGCCGCCCATCGAGTGGCCGATGACGGCTTGAAGAGGTGGCAGTTCCGCAGCGGCTTCGAGCATGGCGCGGGCGAACAGCACGACATTGGCCTCGCGCCCCGGTGAGCGGCCGTGGGCCGGGCCGTCCAGCGCGACAACGGTGTAACCGGCCTCGACCAGCGCGGTGATCAACGCTGCAAACTGCGTGGGTCGCCCTTCCCAGCCGTGCATCAACAGTACCGCCGGTCCCTGGCCCCAGCGCAGCGCCGAAAGGCCGAAACGCAGCGTGATGCGTTCGGCGCTCGCCAGCAGCGGCAGCTCCCAATCGCGCAGCGGCAGCGAACGTGGCGTCATGAACGCCTGACGCATTTTGCTTGCTACCCGTTGCGGTGCAATCCAGCCCAAGGTGCCATTAACGCCACGAACCCACTTCAACGTGTTCATCGCTCTCTCCTCAGGCGAGTTGCCTTCAGGTCAACGCACCGCCGACTTGGCAGCGCGCAGCAATCGATCGGATAAATCGCCCGGGCCCAGCGCGCGTGCCAACGCCAGACCACCCACCATCAACGCCACATCGGCCAGCGCTTTGTCGGTGTCCTCGGGGCTGGACGCCAACTGCGCAATCATCAGTTCCAGGTGTTCGTTCAGCGCGATGCGAAACGACTCCGGCAAACGTCCCAACTCGCCGATCGAAGCCGGAATCGGACACGCGGCGTCGCTGGAATCCCGATGCTTGCGCGACAGGTAGAACGCAGCGACCAGGGCGCGACGCTCTTCGCCGGTCAGCTCGGAGTCCATGTCGGCAATCAAGTCGCGTCGACGTCCCAGCAATTGCTTGAACGCCTCGAGCATCATGGCGTCCTTGCTTTCGAAGTGCGCATAGAAACCTCCGACGGTCAGGCCTGCAGCGCCCATCACTTCGCCCACGCTGGGATCTGCTGGGCCACGCTGGATCAGTGCGGCGCTGGCAGCCTTGAGGATGCGTTCGCGGGTTTGAGCTTTTTTATCGTTCATCGTTGCCTCCGAATATTACGACTAGAATATTATTCGCATAATAATATTCTGCAAGTCGAGGATATGACCGCTGGTCTGAAGCACAGTGTAAGGAAAAAGGAGATTTGGCCAAATGCCAGACAAACAAAAGGGCCATTCAATAATTGAATGACCCTTATAAATCCCGCAGAGCGGGTAATCGTGGCGTCCCCTAGGGGACTCGAACCCCTGTTACCGCCGTGAAAGGGCGGTGTCCTAGGCCACTAGACGAAGGGGACACAAACCCTTCTATACAGCTGATCAGTGCTGAGATCTGATCTGATTCAAGGCCGGTGTGGCCAGACCTTGAACTGTAAATTGGTGGAGCTAAGCGGGATCGAACCGCTGACCTCCTGCATGCCATGCAGGCGCTCTCCCAGCTGAGCTATAGCCCCGGATTTTTCGCCTCGCGGCGGAGTGACATCTTGCAACATCACTTCTGTAAAACTGGCGTCCCCTAGGGGACTCGAACCCCTGTTACCGCCGTGAAAGGGCGGTGTCCTAGGCCACTAGACGAAGGGGACGCAAACCCTTCTATACAACTGATCAACGCTGAGTGTTGATCGCTTCGGAGCCGGTGTGGCCAGGCTTCGAAGTGTAAATTGGTGGAGCTAGACGGGATCGAACCGTCGACCTCTTGCATGCCATGCAAGCGCTCTCCCAGCTGAGCTATAGCCCCTCATCGTTGATGTCATCGCTGAGGACGGGGCGAATCTTAAGGGCGTATCGAAAGCCTGTCAAACTTATTTTTGAAAAATTTCAAAGTTTTTTGTCGGCATAACAATCACTTACCGCCCTCCCCCCGAAAATCCGGGGGAAAAACGCCGAAGGCCGGAATCAAACGATCCCGGCCTTCGGTGGTTACTGCAGAGTCAGACGTGCTCAGGCAATCGCGCCCAGCAGCTTTTCCCACTCTTTGTTTTCTTTCTTCGACACACCGCCCAGCAGATCGATCGCCTGGCGCAGACGGAAACGGGTCAGGTCCGGGCCGAGGATTTCCATTGCATCGAGCACCGACACCGAACTGGCCTGCCCGGTGATCGCGGCAAACATCAGCGGCATCGCGTCACGCAATTTCAGCTCGAGGGATTCGACCACTGCCTGAATCGTTGCGGTGATGTTGTCCTTCTCCCACTGCCGCAGGCTTTCCAGCTTCCACAGGATCAACTGCATCAGCTGACGCACCTGATCACCCGAGAGCTTTTTCGACTCGAACAGCTTGGCATCCGGGTTCACGCCACCGGCAAAGAAGAAGCCGCCCAGCGGTGCAACCTGACTGAAGGTTTCCACGCGACCCTGCACCAGCGGTGCGATCTTCATCATGTATTCGGAGTTGAACGCCCACTTCTGCACGCGTGCGGCGAACTCTTCCACCGGCAGGTCACGCAGCCACTGGCCGTTGAGCCACGACAGTTTCTCGATGTCGAAGATCGGCCCGCCGAGCGACACGCGCTTGAGGTCGAAGTTGTCGACCATTTCCTGCAGCGAGAACTTCTCGCGCTCGTCCGGCATCGACCAGCCCATGCGACCGAGGTAGTTGAGCATCGCTTCCGGCATGAAGCCCATGCGCTCGTAGAACGTCACCGAGGTCGGGTTCTTGCGCTTGGACAGCTTGCTCTTGTCCGGGTTACGCAGCAGCGGCATGTAGCACAGCTCCGGCTGCTCCCAGCCGAAGTATTCGTACAGCAGAATCAGTTTCGGCGCCGATGGCAGCCATTCTTCGCCGCGCAGCACGTGGGTGATGCCCATCAGGTGGTCGTCGACCACGTTGGCGAGGAAGTACGTCGGCAAGCCGTCGGTCTTCATCAGCACTTGCATGTCCATGCGATCCCACGGGATCTCGACATCGCCACGCAGCATGTCCGGCACCACGCAGACGCCTTCGGTCGGCACTTTCATGCGGATCACGTGCGGTTCGCCAGCCGCCAGGCGGGCCGCGACTTCTTCCTTCGACAGCAGCAGCGCGCGGCCGTCGTAACGCGGGGTTTCGCCACGCGCCATTTGTTCGGCGCGCATCTGGTCCAGTTCTTCAGCGGTGCAGAAGCATGGGAACGCATGGCCCATGTCGACCAGTTGCTGGCAATACTTCTGATAGATATCGCCACGCTCGCTCTGCCGGTACGGACCGTGCGGGCCGCCAACGTCCGGGCCTTCGCTCCAGTCGATCCCCAGCCAGCGCAGGGCGTCGAAGATCTGCTGCTCGGACTCGCGGGTCGAACGCAACTGGTCGGTGTCTTCGATGCGCAGGATGAACTCACCGCCATGCTGCTTGGCAAAGCAGTAGTTGAACAATGCGATGTAAGCGGTACCTACGTGGGGGTCCCCGGTAGGCGATGGCGCGATGCGAGTGCGGACGGTGGTCATGGCATGTCTCGAAAAGAATGAAAAGCAAAGAACAATCAAGCCGCGAATGGTAACAGGCGACACCCGCCCC
The DNA here is from genome assembly GCF_025466205.1 of Pseudomonas sp. 13B_3.2_Bac1. Lineage (NCBI taxonomy): Bacteria > Pseudomonadati > Pseudomonadota > Gammaproteobacteria > Pseudomonadales > Pseudomonadaceae > Pseudomonas > Pseudomonas sp. 13B_3.2_Bac1. The sequence goes on along the minus strand of NZ_JANLOG010000117.1, from coordinate 98,606 downwards.
GCTCCAGCGGACAGGGCATTTAAGCCAAGTTTGCGTCTGTAACGCCCATAGACCGTGGTGACGGGCCGAATATCAGCCATTGGCATTTACCGTTTATCGGCTGTATGCCAGATTCAGCCGCAGAGAACTTTCCTTACAATTCCTCGACTACAGTTTGCCTCATGCCTGCCCAACTCAAGCGTCGCCTGTTTATTTTCCTGCTGCTGGTTCTGTTGATTGCCGGGGGCTTCTTCGCCCATTGGTTTTTCAAGGGCCGGTTTTATGAAAGCACTGATAACGCCTATGTCCAGGGCGAGATCACCCGCGTTTCCAGCCAATTGAGCGCACGCATCGACGAAGTGCTGGTGCAGGACAACCAGCATGTGGAAAAGGGCCAGTTGCTGGTGCGCCTAGAACCCGCTGATTTCCGCCTGGCCGTCGATCGCGCCAATGCCGCCCTCGCCACTCGCGAAGCTGAGCGTTTGCAGGCACAGAGCAAGTTGACTCAGCAGGCCAGTCTGATCGCCTCCAGTGACGCACAAGTCGCCGCATCGCAGGCCACGCTGGGCCGCTCGCAGGTCGACTTGTCGCGCGCCGAAACCCTGCGCAAACCCGGTTACGTTTCCGAGGAGCGGGTGACCACCCTCTCCGCTGACGCCCATATCGCCCGCTCGCAAGTGGCCAAGGCCCAGGCCGATGCACAGAGCCAGCGCCAGCAGGTCAACGCACTCACCGCCGAGATCAAACGCCTCGACGCGCAGATCGCCAACGCCCGCGCTGATCTGGCGCAAGCCGAACTCAACCTGACCCGCAGCGAAATCCACGCGCCGATCAGCGGCCTGGTCGGCCAGCGTGCCGCACGCAATGGCCAAGTGGTGCAGGCTGGCGCGTATCTGCTGTCGATCGTCCCCGATGAAGACATCTGGGTGCAGGCCAACTTCAAGGAAACTCAGATCGGCCGCATGCTCCCCGGACAAAAAGCCGAGCTGACCTTCGACGCCTACAGTGACACGCCGATCGAAGCACGGGTCGACAGCCTGTTCGCCGCCTCCGGTGCGCAGTTCAGCCTGCTGCCGCCGGACAACGCCACCGGCAACTTCACCAAAGTCGTGCAGCGGATTCCGGTGAAACTGACGTTCAAGGCCGACAACCCGCTGCACGGCGAGATCCGCCCGGGCATGTCGGTCACCGCCACCGTGAATATCAAAGACGCCCCAGACAATGGCCGGTGATTCGCTGATCCGCCCGGTCGGCGAACCGACCCGGCGGGACTGGATCGCGGTGATGAGCGTGATGCTCGGCGCCTTCATGGCAGTGCTCGACATTCAGATCACCAACTCTTCGCTCAAGGACATCCAGGGCGCGCTGTCGGCGACGCTGGAAGAAGGCTCGTGGATTTCCACCTCGTACCTGGTCGCGGAAATCATCATGATCCCGCTGACCGCGTGGCTGGTGCAGCTGCTCTCAGCGCGACGCTTGGCGGTATGGGTGTCGCTGGGTTTCCTGGTGTCATCGCTGCTGTGCTCGATGGCCTGGAGCCTCGAAAGCATGATCGTCTTTCGCGCCATGCAGGGTTTCACCGGCGGCGCGCTGATTCCGCTGGCGTTCACCCTGACGCTGATCAAACTCCCCGAACACCACCGCGCCAAAGGCATGGCGATGTTCGCCATGACCGCGACCTTCGCCCCCTCCATCGGCCCGACACTCGGCGGCTGGCTCACGGAAAACTGGGGCTGGGAATACATTTTCTACATCAACATCCCGCCGGGGCTGATCATGATCGCCGGGCTGATGTACGGGCTGGAAAAGAAGGAAGCGCACTGGGAACTGCTGAAAAGCACCGACTACACCGGGATTCTCACACTGGGTGTCGGCCTCGGTTGTCTGCAGGTTTTTCTTGAAGAGGGCCACCGCAAGGACTGGCTCGAATCGAACCTGATCGTGACCTTGGGCAGCGTTGCCCTGCTGAGCCTGATCACCTTCGTCATCGTGCAGATTTCCAAACCCAATCCGCTGATCAACCTCGGCATTCTGCGCAATCGCAACTTCGGCCTGTCGAGCATTTCCAGCCTCGGCATGGGCGTCGGCTTGTATGGCTCGATTTATCTGCTGCCGCTGTACCTGGCGCAGATCCAGAACTACAACGCCCTGCAGATCGGTGAAGTGATCATGTGGATGGGCGTGCCGCAGCTGTTCCTGATTCCGCTGGTGCCGAAGCTGATGAAGTTCGTGTCGCCGAAGTGGCTGTGCACCCTTGGCTTTGGCTTGTTCGGGCTGGCGAGTTTTTCTTCGGGGGTGCTCAACCCGGATTTCGCCGGGCCGCAGTTCAATCAGATCCAGATCATCCGCGCGCTGGGTCAGCCGCTGATCATGGTCACCATTTCGCTGATCGCCACGGCGTACATCCTGCCGCAGGACGCGGGGTCGGCGTCGAGCCTGTTCAACATCCTGCGCAACCTGGGTGGTGCGATCGGCATTGCCCTGCTCGCCACGCTTTTGGATGCGCGGACCAAGACCTACTTCGATTATCTGCGTGAGTCGATTGTGCCGACCAACCCGCAAGTGGCCGAACGCATGGCCTCAATGACCGACCGGTTTGGCAGCGACACCGCGGCGCTGGGCAAGATGAGCGAGATCGTGCATCAGCAGGCGCTGATCATGGCCTATAACGATGCGTTTCACTTTGTCGGGATTGCGCTGGGGATCAGCATGCTGGCGATTTTGTTGACCAAAAAATTGCCGGCGGGGTTGAAGGCTGGGGAAGCTCACTGATTTTTGTGGTGTCTGGACCGGCCTCTTCGCGAGCAAGCCCGCTCCCACAAGTTTCTTTGGTGATCACACATTTTGTGTACACCATCAATCCCTGTGGGAGCGGGCTTGCTCGCGAAGAGGCCCGGTCAGACGATGAAGATCAAACCGCCAACAGCCGCTCGCGAAGTTTGGCAATCTCATCGCGCATCTGCGCCGCCGCCTCAAACTCCAGATCCCGCGCCAGTTGATACATCTTCTCTTCCAGCGCCCGAATGCGCTTGGTGATTTCGCTCGGCGAGCGCAGTTCGGCTTCGTACTTGGCGCTTTCTTCGGCAGCCTTGGCCATGCCCTTGCGCTTCTTGCTGCGCGAGCCGGGCACGGTGGCGCCTTCCATGATGTCGGCGACGTCCTTGAACACACCCTTCGGGGTGATTCCGTTTTCCAGGTTGAAGGCGATCTGCTTATCGCGACGACGCTCGGTCTCGCCAATCGCCCGCTCCATCGAGCCAGTGATGCGATCGGCGTAGAGAATCGCCCGGCCATTGAGGTTCCGCGCCGCCCGGCCGATGGTCTGGATCAGCGAGCGCTCGGAACGCAGGAAGCCTTCCTTATCCGCGTCGAGAATCGCCACCAGCGACACTTCCGGCATGTCCAGACCTTCACGCAGCAGGTTGATCCCCACCAGCACATCGAAGGTGCCCAGACGCAGATCACGAATGATCTCGACCCGCTCGACCGTGTCGATGTCCGAGTGCAGATAACGCACGCGCACACCGTGGTCGGCGAGGTAATCGGTGAGGTCTTCGGCCATGCGTTTGGTCAGCGTGGTGACCAGCACCCGCTCCTCGACCGCCACGCGTTTGGTGATTTCCGAGAGCAAGTCGTCAACCTGGGTCAGCGCCGGGCGCACTTCAACCTGCGGGTCGACCAGACCGGTCGGACGCACCACTTGCTCGACCACGCGCCCGGCATGCTCGGCCTCGTAGTTGCCCGGGGTCGCCGAGACGAAAATCGTCTGCGGGCTCACCCCTTCCCACTCGTCAAAACGCATCGGCCGGTTGTCCAGTGCCGAAGGCAAGCGGAAGCCGTATTCGACCAGGGTTTCCTTACGCGAACGGTCACCCTTATACATCGCGCCGACTTGCGGCACGCTGACGTGGGATTCGTCGATCACCAGCAAGGCGTCGGCCGGCAGATAGTCATACAGCGTCGGCGGCGCGGCACCGGCCGGGCGCCCGGACAGGTAGCGCGAGTAGTTTTCGATGCCGTTGCAGTAACCCAGTTCGAGGATCATTTCCAGGTCGAAACGGGTGCGCTGTTCAAGGCGCTGGGCCTCGACCAGTTTGTTGTTGCTGCGCAGGTATTCGAGGCGCTCCTGCAACTCGACTTTGATGTGCTCGATGGCGTCGAGCAGGGTCTCGCGCGGCGTCACGTAGTGACTCTTCGGGTAAAACGTGAAGCGCGGCATCTTGCGGATGACTTCGCCGGTCAGCGGGTCGAACGCGGAAATGCTCTCGACCTCGTCATCGAACAGCTCGATGCGGATCGCTTCCAGATCGGATTCCGCCGGATAGATGTCGATCACATCGCCGCGCACCCGGAACGTCGCCCGGGCAAAATCCATGTCGTTGCGGGTGTATTGCAGATCGGCCAGACGCCGCAGCAAGGCGCGCTGATCGAGTTTGTCACCGCGATCGACGTGCAGCACCATCTTCAAATAGGTTTCCGGGCTACCCAGACCGTAGATGCACGACACCGTGGTGACGATGATCGCGTCTTTGCGCTCGAGCAACGCCTTGGTCGCGGACAGGCGCATCTGCTCGATGTGGTCGTTGATCGACGCGTCCTTCTCGATGAAGGTGTCGGACGACGGCACATAGGCTTCGGGCTGGTAGTAGTCGTAGTAGGAAACGAAATACTCGACCGCGTTGTTCGGGAAGAACGCCTTGAACTCGCCATACAGCTGCGCGGCAAGAGTCTTGTTCGGCGCCAGCACCAGGGTCGGGCGCTGAACCTGCGAGATGACATTGGCGATGCTGAAGGTCTTGCCCGAGCCGGTCACACCGAGCAGCGTCTGGTGCGCCAGCCCAGCCTCGATGCCCTCCACCAATTGGCGGATGGCTTCAGGCTGATCGCCGGCGGGCTCGAAGCGGGTGACTAGCTGGAATTCGGACATACACACCTCTGGGATCGCGGCTCGCGCAGAAAACAGCCGAGCCACGGGGATGACCGCAAACGACCGTTGTCGCCCAAGGAAAAACGAAGATTGTGCTCAATGTGGAGCCGATTGCCTCGCCTTTCAAGGCAAACGTCCTACATCCGGTAAAGTCTCTGACAGAGTCAATCGACTAACGGTCAAGAAATAATCGGAAAAACTTGCCTGAAAAGCTTAATCGCCTGTCGCCATTGCTCAGTGATGGCCTCTATACTAGCTCCCCGTTTGTGCACCGCTCTAGTGCATTCGGCTGGAGCGCGACACGTCCCTCCACTCTCCATTCAGAGCCGCCGTAATAATGAGCCTGTTCTCCGCTGTCGAAATGGCACCCCGCGATCCAATCCTGGGCCTCAACGAAGCATTCAACGCCGATACCCGGACCACCAAGGTCAACCTGGGTGTAGGTGTTTACTGCAACGAAGAGGGGCGAATTCCCCTGCTGCGCGCGGTGATCGAAGCCGAAACCATTCGCGCTGCTCAGCACGCCTCCCGTGGCTACCTGCCGATCGACGGCATCGCGGCCTACGACCAGGCGGTGCAAAAGCTGCTGTTCGGTAACGACTCGCCGCTGATCGCTGCCGGTCGCATCGTCACCACTCAGGCTGTCGGCGGTACCGGCGCACTGAAAATCGGTGCCGACTTCCTCAAGCAACTGCTGCCGAACGCCGTCGTGGCGATCAGCGACCCGAGCTGGGAAAACCACCGCGCGCTGTTCGAAACCGCTGGTTTCCCGGTGCAGAACTACCGTTACTACGACGCCGCCACCCACGACGTGAACCGTGCCGGCATGCTCGAAGACCTCAACGCCCTGCCGAACGGCTCGATCGTGGTGCTGCACGCCTGCTGCCACAACCCGACCGGCGTCGACCTGAGCCCGGCTGACTGGAAAAACGTTCTGGAAGCGGTCAAGGCCAAAGGTCACGTGCCGTTCCTCGACATGGCTTACCAGGGTTTCGGCGACGGCATCGACGAAGACGCGGCGGCTGTGCGCCTGTTCGCTGAATCGGGCCTGACTTTCTTCGTCTCGAGTTCGTTCTCCAAGTCGTTCTCGCTGTACGGCGAGCGCGTTGGCGCCCTGTCGATCGTCAGCGAATCGAAAGAAGAAAGCGCGCGCGTGCTGTCGCAGGTCAAGCGTGTGATCCGCACCAACTACTCCAACCCGCCGACCCACGGTGCAAGCATCGTCGCCGCCGTGCTGAACAGCCCGGAACTGCGCGCGCAGTGGGAAGCGGAACTGGCAGAAATGCGTCTGCGCATTCGCGGCATGCGCGAGCAGATGGTTGCTCTGCTGGCCGAGAAAGCCCCGCAGCGTGACTTCAGCTTCGTCGGCCGTCAGCGCGGCATGTTCTCCTACTCCGGCCTGACCACCGAACAGGTGCACCGCCTGCGTAACGAGTTCGGCATCTACGCCCTGGACACCGGCCGCATCTGCGTCGCGGCACTGAACCAGAGCAACATCAAAGCGGTCACGGATGCGATCGTTCAGGTCATCTGATTGCGCCTGGCAATGAAAAACGGGAAGCCTTGGGGCTTCCCGTTTTTTATTTGTCCGAAGGAATGCAACATTCCCTCTAAACTGCACACAAATCTGAATTGTGGGAGCGGGCTTGCTCGCGAAAGCGGTGTATCAGCCAAAGATCATGGCGACTGACCCGACGCTTTCGCGAGCAAGCCCGCTCCCACAGGTTTCGTATATATCCAGGAATTCTGTGAGAACCCAAATGAAAAACGACAACCTGCGCGCCGACCGAGACGATCTGGATGACTTCATCCCTCGCACCACGGCCAAGCGCGACAAGAGCCTGGTGCTGCAAGTCGCAGCGGGCGTGTTCCTTGGTGGCCTGGCCTTGTGGCTGGTGCAACTGGCCGCCACCGCGGCTTATGCCAAGCTGATGCTCGGCACCATCACTTTCGGCGGTTAAGCCAGTTCCGTCGCACGTTGACTGGCTGCGTCGTCATAGGCGACGTACAGCGATTCGGCGATCTGGCTTTTGATTGCCTTGGTGCTTTCCAGGCCGAGCACGAAACCTTCGGCCTTGCCGCCGGCGCGGTTCAACTCCTCAGCGGTGCTGGCCTGGGTAATCGCGTCGAAGAGTTTCTCGGCGTGCGGGCCGACGCCTTTGGGCAGGCTGATTTGCGCGATGCTCATACGAACACCTCGCGTGAAGGAGAAATCAGAACGGTTTGAATCATGGCGCGTACCTTTTGGCGAATGGCCGGCAGCGCGTGTGACCACTTCCGGGCAGCCATGGTAGACCTGTGAGGCGGTTCTGGTAATCGCTAATCGCTGACAAAGCACCGTCCGTCCTGCTCAAACCAGAAATTTTATATCCCGTGCTTGACTTCTCTTTTTGAATCAGTAACATACGCACCAATTCCGCAATAGCTCAGTTGGTAGAGCAAATGACTGTTAATCATTGGGTCCCTGGTTCGAGTCCAGGTTGTGGAGCCAAATAGCAAAGCCCCTGAATCGAAAGATTCAGGGGCTTTTTTGTGGGCGATGGAAAATCTGCTGCGAAACGAAAAGGGCCGATCTGTCTCACAACAGATCGGCCCTTTTCATGCATTCAGCGATCAGACGTGTTCGCTGCTCTTCACTTGGGGCTTCGGCGTACCGTGACCGTGGTCATGATCGGCATCGACCTCGATCACCGGCACTTCCTTGCCATCGCAATCATGCAGCTTGCCGTCGCTGAAGTAATCGCCTTCACGCAGCGCCGCCAGGTCGCGATAACGCAGGGTGCGCTCTTCTGCAGCGGCGAACACCGACTGCTGATCCGAGTTGCCGGCAGTGAAGTGGTTGAAGGTCAGGTTCAGCACAATCGCCATGATCGCCGACGAGCTGATGCCCGAGTGGAAAATGGTCGCGAACCAGCTCGGGAAATGATCGTAGAAGTTCGGTGCGGCAATCGGGATCATGCCGAAGCCGATCGAGGTGGCGACGATGATCAGGTTGACGTTGTTGCGGTAATCGACCTTCGACAGCGTGCGAATCCCGCTCGCCGCCACCGTCCCGAACAGCACGATACCGGCGCCGCCCAGCACCGAAGTCGGCACCGCCGCGATCACCCGGCCCATGAACGGCAGCAGGCCGAGAATCACCAGAAAGATCCCCCCGGTGGCCACCACATAACGGCTCTTGATCCCGGTCACCGCCACCAGCCCGACGTTCTGCGCGAACGCGCTCTGAGTGAACGAACCGAAGATCGGCGCAAACATGCTCGACAGCATGTCCGCGCGCAGGCCGTTGCCCAGGCGTTTGGAGTCGACTTTGGTGCCGATGATCTCACCGACCGCGAGAATGTCCGCCGAGGTTTCCACCAGGGTCACCATGACCACGATGCACATCGACAGGATCGCGGCGAAGTGGAAGGTCGGCATGCCGAAGTGAAACGGCGTCGGAAAGCCGAACATCGGCCCTTGGGCGACACCGGAGAAATCCGCCATGCCGAGGAACACCGCGAGAATCGTGCCGATCACCATGGCCAACAGGATCGACAGACGCGAGATGGTCGAGCTGCCGACCTTGCTCAACAGCAACACCAGCACCAGCGTCACCGCCGCCAGACCGATGTTCTGCATGCTGCCGAAGTCCGGCGCATGGCTGTTGCCACCCATGGCCCAACGCGCGGCCACCGGCATCAGCGTCAGACCGATGGTAGTGATCACGATGCCGGTTACCAGCGGTGGGAAAAACTTGGTGATTCGCGAGAACACCGGGGTGATCAGCAAGCCGATCAACGACGCGGCAATCACCGCGCCCAGCACAGACTGGAAGCCGCCCTCCCCGCCACTGCTGACGATCGCGACCATGGTCGCCACACCGGAGAACGACACACCCTGCACCAGCGGCAACTGACAGCCAAAAAACGGTAGACCCAGGGTTTGCAGCAGTGTCGCCAGCCCCCCCGCAAACAATGAAGCAGCAATCAACAAACCAATGTCCGCCGGCGACAGCCCGGCCGCCTGGCCGATGATCAGCGGCACCGCAACGATACCGCCGTACATGGTCAGAACATGTTGCAGGCCGTAAGCCATATTCGCGCCGACCCCGAGATTTTCGTCCTCGGGCCGTTGGTGTGAAACATGGGGCGTTTTCATGTGGGGGGTTCCCTGGTTTTTGTTATGCGCACACTGTATTCAATACTCGTGACAAATGTCCATAGAGTTGTATACAACTTATCGGTCACATAATGGATAGGTAGCCACCCAAGCTTCTATCTCGCCCCCCCCATCTCCCACAAATCCGGCAACACATCCCCTCCTGCCCCCGGTTTTTATCGCACTAGGCTGAAGTGTTCATGGCGACCAGCGGTGTATCGGCGCTGTTTTTTATACATATAAAGTATGCATAATGAAGTCATTCGAAATTCAGTACGACAAAAGCAAGAACGCAGCCAACAAACTCAAGCATAGAGGCGTCAGCCTTGCCGAGACCGAGCCGGTCTTTCATGACGAACGCGCGCTGACGATCGAGGACAACGACCATGACGAACAGCGCTGGATCACCCTCGGTCTCGATGGCAAAGGACGTTTGCTGGTGGTTGCGTACAGTTATCGCGAAGCCAACGTCGTACGAATCATTTCTGCACGTGTCGCCACACCGAGCGAGCGTTGCGCTTATTTTCTGGAGGCTTGAACGATGAAAGACGAATACGACTTCTCGCAGGGCAAACGCGGAGCCTTGGCGCCCACCAAGGGCAAGACCCGCATCACCATCATGCTCGATGACGCGGTCATCGAAGCTGCCCGCAGCGTGGCGGAAAACGAAGGGTTCGGTTATCAGACCGTGATCAATAACACCCTGCGCCATGCCCTGCTGGAGGCTGGCAGCAAAAAGCAGGAAGCCGAGCCGCCCCACTCCGGGCAATTCAAGAAAGGCATCACCGCCGCCGACCTCAAGAGTCTGGAAAAAAAGCTGTCGGCGGCGGTCGGGGAAATCCGCCGGGTACTGGAACCGGAGGCCAAGCCCTGAGATCAGGCCGGTACGAGCATCCTCGCCAGCGACTGGCGCACATGCGGCTGGTCAGGCACGCGCAGGCCGAATTCCTGCTCCAGCACTTCAAGCAGTTCAGCGACATCCGCCACCTCGCGTCGCTCGCTGGCGGCGCCCATATGATGAATCGCGAAACTGCTGTTGTTCAGGGTCCGGCGCCAGCCATCGCCGGTGCGCGCAACCATCAGCCGCTGAGCAAACGGTGATTCCGGATGAGTCGATACGTACCAGTTGCCGAGGGTGTAATCGATGTCTTCCTGGCGTTGCAGATCAAACAGGTACATCGCGCGCCATTCACCGGCGACATTGGCGCGCAGCATGTAGCCATCGGCCTGTTTCTCGATGCGATAGGACTCGTGCGGCGTCGCCTGTTCAGCCTCGGTATCAAGCAGCAGCGGCGCGGTCGGCACCATACCGCCAAAGCCGACGTCGGTGATGTAGCGCTCGCCATTGATGATTACCAGGCTCAAGCGATGGGTACGCGCCGTCCACGTGCCTTCGGGCTGCGCCAGCACAACACGCCCGGAGATGCCACGGGCGTCGAAGCCCAGCTCCAGCAATAACGCCAGAAACAGATTGTTCAGTTCGTAGCAGTAACCGCCACGGCCACCGTGGAGAACCTTTTGTTCGACCGACGCCAGATCGATCAGCACCGGTGCACCCGTGATCGTCGAAAGATTCTCGAAGGGAAAGATGCCGGTATGGCGCAACTGCAACTGCCGCAGGGTTTCCAGCGTCGGTGCCGGTGGGGCATCGAAGCCCAGGTGTTGCAGGTACAACGTCGGATTCGCCAGACGTGGCTCGCTCATTGCTCAGTCCTTTTGCATGTGGCCGCGGATCGTTGCGCCGCTGGCCGACATGTATACGGGATCGGGCGCCGATTCCGACAATTGATTTCGCCAATCAACGTTACCGACGTTTGCGCGAACCGATGCGAATCCAGGTCGGCGCATGGTCGCTGGCGTGCGGTTCGTTGCGCACCCAGGCGTCTACCCCGGCCTCATGCAAGTACGGACTGAGTGCCGGGTTGAGCAGCAGATGATCGATGCGCAGACCAGAGTTGGTTTGCCAATGCTGACGGAAGTAATCCCAGAACGTGTAGAGGCGATCGTCGGGATACAGATGGCGCAGCGAATCAGTCCAGCCCTGATCAAGCAGCCGTTGATAACACTCGCGGCTTTCGGGTTGCAGCAGCGCGTCCTTGAGCCACGAGCGGGTGTTGTAGATGTCCATGTCGGTGGGCACCACGTTGTAATCGCCAGCGAGCACCACCGGATGATCGCTGCTTTGCAGATCCTTGGCGTAGCGGATCAAGCGCTCGAACCAGGCCAGTTTGTAGTCGAACTTCGGCCCCGGCTGCGGGTTGCCGTTAGGCAGGTACAGGCAGCCGACCAATATCCCGTGCACCGCCGCTTCCAGATAACGACTGTGCTTGTCCTCGGGATCGCCCGGCAGGCCGCGGCGGCTCTCCAGCGGTTGCGCATCACGGGCGAGGATCGCCACCCCGTTCCATGACGCCTGACCGTGCCAGATCGCGCCATAACCGGCGGCTTCAAGTTCAGCTACCGGAAACGCACTGTCGACTAACTTGAGTTCCTGCAGGCACGCGATGTCCGGTTGTTCGCGCTTGAGCCACTCCAGCAGGTTCGGCAAGCGTGCGCGTAGGCCGTTGACGTTGAACGTGGCGATCCGCAGGTTTTTCATCGTCCAGACTCCGGCGACAAGGTGTGAAAATTGTGACTCTGTAGCGGCGACGGTGGTTGCATCGGATCAACCGGCTGCGGCGTAATAGGCGCTCGCCACTGCCCCAAACTGCCGAGACCTGCTCCCATGCTCACCACGCTGCAAGGCCCGCGCATCCTCCTGCGCCCGCTTCAGTACATCGACGCCGACGCCCTGCTCCAGGCCGCCGCTGACGGCGAACTGTGGAACCTCACCGTCACCGTGGTGCCTTCGGCGAGCACCATCGACAGCTACCTGAAGAAGGCCCTGGACGGCCGCGACGCCGGCACGGTCATGCCGTTTGTGATTGTGTTGAAGGATAGCGGCGAAGTCATCGGCTCGACCCGGTTCTGGAAGATCGACCCGCTCAATCGCAAGCTGGAAATCGGCAGCAGCTGGATTTCGGAGCGCTGGCAGAAATCCTTCGTCAACACCGAAGCCAAATACCTGATGTTGCGCCACGCCTTCGAGGTGCTCGACAGCGTGCGAGTGCAGTTCACCACCGACGAGAACAACCAGAAGTCGCGCAACGCGATTCTGCACCTCGGAGCGCAACAGGAAGGCATCGTGCGCCACGAGCGGATCATGCCGGATGGGCGCAAGCGCAACTCGGTGCGCTTCAGCATCATCGATGACGAGTGGCCGCAGGTGCGGCAGGTGCTGGAGCAGAAACTGGCGGACGACCGACAATGAGGCTGAACAACCGCTCGTCAGCCAATCGGCACCAACGGGCAAAAGTGTAAGACCAAAGTCAGGTAACCGACCCCTTTTGGAGACGTACCATGACTACACGCACACTCACCTCGTTGTTGCTCGCCGGCCTGCTCGCCGCCACCTCGGCTGCCAGCTTCGCGGCGAACGACAGTTCTGGCACATCGAGTACCAACCCCGACGTCAACAAAAGCACGCCTAAGCCGCCGGACAACACCCCGGGTGCGCCTGCCGGCAGTAACGGCGCTGGTAGCCCTGGTTCTGGCAATGGCACCGGCACCAACGGCGGCGCCATGGGTTCGGGCTCCGGCGCGGGCGGCGGCACAGGCGCGGCCGGGGGTGGAACCGGCGGCGCGGGCGGTGGCTCGGGCAGCTGAACGAACCGCCGTTACGGCTGGTAATAGGACCTGTGTGTGAGGGGGCTGGCTCCCTCACCCCTGTTGAAGCGTCAAAACCTCAGCGATCCGAGCGCATCAATTCGGCAAAACCGGTATCCAGCGACAACACCGCAGCGCGGTTGCGTCCGGCATTTTTCGCCTGATACAACGCCGCGTCAGCACGCTGGATAAACACCTCCAGGCTGTCATTGCCGCTGGGAATAAACGAGTAACAGCCCAGACTTACCGTCAGATATCCGGTCGGCGAGCCGCTGTGGGTGATGCGTTTGTCCATCACGCTGCGGCGGATCTGCCCGGCAATCGCCAGCGCGCCGTTGATGTCGGTGTCCGGCAACAGCACCGCAAACTCCTCACCACCGTAACGCACCGCCAGGTCAGACTTGCGCTGGGTACAATTTTTCAGCACCTGCGCCACCTGCGTCAGGCAATGATCGCCCGCCACATGACCGTAGGCATCGTTGTAGCGCTTGAAGAAATCGATATCGAGCATGATCAGACCGACCGGACTCGACTGGCGTGCGCCGCGGGCAAATTCGATCTCCAGCGAACGCTCGAACAGCCGCCGGTTTGCCAGCCCTGTCAGGCTGTCGTGGGTAGCGATCTGCTCCAGTGCCCGCTGCGCCTTGCGCAGGTTTTTCTCGATACGCTCGCCGTCGCGCACCTGATGAATGAACACCCAGCCGAACAGGCCGACGCCAAGAATCACCAGCGCCACAATCACGCTGGACTGAAAGGCCCGCTCATACCAACCCTTGAGAATCGTATCGCGCGATGACGCCGCCGCGACCACCAGCGGATACGACGCCAATTGCCGGTAGCCGTACAGACGCACCACGCCATCGACCACCGACTTGATCATCGCGGTACCGGCCGGGGCTTCGGGCAGCAGCTTCTGGTAAATCCTGCCTTTGGCCAGCGACGAACCGATCAGGCCTTCGTCGAACGGCCGCCGCGCCAGCAACGTGCCGTCCTTGAGGCCGAGAAACATGATGCCGTTGTCATCGAGGCTGAAGCTTTTGAAGAACCGGTCGAAGTACGCCATCTTGATCCCGGCCATCAGCACGCCCTGGAAATTGCCGGCGCGGTCGTTGATGCGTTTCGAGATCGGGATGATCCACTCGCCATTCTCGCGGCTGCGAATCGCCGGGCCGATGTGCGCCACGGAGGAAACGTTCTGCTGGTGAAACTTGAAGTACTCGCGGTCGGCCACACCATTGCCACGGGGCAGATCCGTAAATGACGTGATCACCCACTGACCGTCGCGATCGAACAGGAACATGCCGTGCAACTGTTCCAGTTGTTGCACCCGACGCGCGAAGGTTTTTTGCAGACGTGGTCGTTGCGCGGCGCCGTAACCATCGTCCTCGACCCAATCGACCAGGCTGGTGAGCACCAGATCGGCGGCCAGAAACGTGTCTTCGGCCTGCTGCGCCATGGCCCGGGTCAGGTTGGAAGAAGCGATCTGCGCGCTCGCGAGATCCTGGCGTCGGGTCTGCTCAAGTTGCAGATAAAGCAAGCCGGACAGGCACAGGCACACCGCAACGATGAACAGCGCTGCCGCCTTGCGCAGCGGCAGGCGTTTAAGCGTGCCGGGAGTCTGATGCAGATCGTGAATGGGGATTGGCAAAAACGTGTCCTGGGCAGGTACGACAGGGGCCGCAGCCCGAAACCCTTACTTTTCGTGAGCGTAGCCCACAGGGATGCGCACAGCAAACCCGCCGCGCCAACACATGCCCGCCCCGTTGTATCGGCGCGCGAGGGATTTGGATGACCTCCGCACGTCGATTTATTTTCAGTTGTGGTTTTGCGGGTGATCGCCCTCGCGTATCTGCGTAGGGCAATCGCGCAGTGCACCGATGACGGCTATCGGGGTTTGTTGATTTCCCGCAGCAAATCCGCAACCGGCAGGTTCATGGTGTTTGAGTAGTAGGGTTTGTAGCCGTACGCGGTGACGACGACTTTGCAGGGGATTTGTTGTTTACCAAGCAGAAGGGCATTCAATTCCTGTACTGAGAGATCCTCTTGCGAAGTACCGTTATTTTGGGTCTGTCGCAAAAAAGCACTCGTCATATAGTTGAATTTACCGCCTGCCTGACTGGTTTCTTCCACCTCAATCAGTCCGTAAGCCGAGTACCTGAATCGGTTAGTGATGGAAAAATTCTGATCATCACCAAGCGGACACTCAAACATCGTCGACGCTGCGCCCTTCCCCATACCTCTTCCGAACAAATCCAAAAGATTTACATCCGAGTCGTAATGAATTTTGTAAAGCAGACCAATACTTTCCCTTTCCACTGACAGAAAGTTGAGATTCGCAGGAGGCACTGTGTGATCTTTGGCACATGACGAGCACAATATGGCTAACAGAAGAACAGACAATCTTTTCATCAGCGATTGCTCTCTCGAATTGACTCGAACATCAAATCACTTGCCGATTTTCCTTCAACGACAGGTCGGGTAAACATCGCTGGAGCATTAGCGTGGTTCGTATCCATGGTGACATTAATGTCAGGCCCGCACAGCACTTGCCATTTTTCCCCGAAATCCGCCACCGAGTCGGACTGGTCTGGCTTGGAAGGCATAGCTTTAATGTTTACCCAGAAATCAGCCATCGGTGTTGGCTTATCTCCGTAGATATCGGATCCCAGCCACACCAAAGTACCTTCACCTACGGGGTCGAGCGTAACGAGCATGTTGATCCTGTAACCCCACTCCGACATTACACTGGTCAAATGCGCGCCGTTCCATCCCCCAAGGCTGTGTCCGACAATGTAGATTGGACAAGACTTGTAGGGAATTATGTTGAGAACATTTTTTTGGATGTCCTTCTTTCCCCGAACCTCGTTATACCCAAGCCATTGGGATTTATATTTTCCTAGTTTGGTCAGGTCCAGATTACGTTTGTCGAAACCGGTCATGGCCTGGTTCACGTTCCCGAACGGCCCCGAAAAATAATAACTTTCCTTATCCCCTGCGCCGCCAATAAAAAACACAATCGCCTTGGTACTCTCCACCGGCACAGGCTTGTCACTGACATCCTTCTTATCCGTCAGCGCATGTTCCTTGTGCAGCTTGTAATTGTTGCCTTTCGCGCACGTTACTGTTTCAGCGGCCATGCCTCACTCCTCCAAAAACAGCTTGATGGTTTCAGGCAGGTGCGAGCTGACTTCGTGGGTGAACCCGTTAGCGTCAGACACCCCGTGTTCCAGACGCCCGTCTGCACGCTGGATCACGTAGGGATGATTGATCATGGGCTCACCGGTCACGTCATTGACCAGTTTCAACTTGTCTGTGAAATGCACCGGCATTGGCAGCAGACCACTGAAAGGCGCCGCTGTTACTGTGTCACCGATGATAACCGTGCCTGACCCACCAATGACCACATTGCCGTGCCCCCCGGTGCTGTCCAGGGTCGCGGCGTTTAAGCCATTGATAAAAACTGTTGAGGAAACGCCGCCAGTAATGGGGCTACCGCATGCTGATTTATCAGTCATTCGTGCAGCCGCCAAGCCGTCGAAATTCACATTCGGCGAGCCACTGGCGATCGGATTAGTGCCATGCCCCGGGAGTGGGCAGGCGGTTGGGTCGGTGACGCGGGCGGCGGGTTTTCCGCTCATGAACAGCTCCTTGCAGTGTTGCGGGTCATCCTTTGGGGGGCGCAAGCATGCGTGAATTTTCCGGGTGCTTCAAACCTTCAGGCAAAAAAAAGGCGCCTGCTTGGGCGCCCTTTCCTGTTCGTGAAACCGCTCACATCAACGCGATGGCGGTACCCGAATATCCCCCGCCCGGCACTGGGTCTTCACGCCCTTGCCGCACGCGCCGAACTGCAGATCCTTGCCCATGCACACCCGCACTTCCGAGAGTTCCGGGCCGCTGCAGATCACCGCGATGCCATCCGCCGGGATCCCCGGGTTGGCCTTGCGGAACAGGTCGGCGATTTCCTGGGCTTCGAAGTAGTACGAGGAACTGAACGGTTGCAGCTCTTGCGGGATTTTCACCGCGCCGACCGCTTTGTCCGCTTCGTCCAGATAACCCATCGCGCCCAGGCCGCTGCAGGTGCCGTGCTTGGACCATTCGTGGTCAAGCAGTTTCTTGGTCGGGAACAGCGTCAGGCCTTTGGTCGTTTCCGCCGCCGACAACGTGGTCAGCGGTGGGCAGGACTCCGGCCAGCCGCCATTGGCGTATTGCGGCCACAGACCATGCAGCACGAAACCGTAGCCCTTGCCGGAACATTGCACGTCGTCCTTGTGTGTCAGGCAAAAGGTCGGCGACCAGGACAGCGTCAGCAGGTAGTAATCGAACTGCCCCGCCACCGCTTCCGTTTGCACCTTGCTGGCGTTCGACTGACGCGCCGAACTGAGGCCGATGCTACCGACCGTCAGCGCAATCACTGCCAAAATTGTAAACAGCTTTTTCATCTACCCGCTCCTTGGGACGCCTGCGTCCGTGGTTTTCGATCCTGACCAGACTTGGCCAGCGCTGATTTCGACATGCTTGTGTTGCAAGCGCATGACGCAAGGCAACGCCGTACGCCGTTGAAAGGTCTACGATTAACAGGCAGACATCAAACCAAGGGATCCGAAATGAGTAAAGCAGACGAACTCGCCGCCAAACTCAAGCAAACACGGCACACCCATGCGGATGCCGCGCTGGAGATCGATTGCTGGCCGGCGCAGGTCTACGATCTGTACCACCGCATCGAGGGCTGGCTGCAGCCAGTCACCGAAGTCGGCCTGAAAATCCGCCGCAATCCGACCCACGTTTGCGAAAGCTCACCCGATGGCGACAGCCACGATTACGCGATCGACCAACTGGTGATCGAAGCCAATCAACAAACCCTGACATTTGATCCCATCGCCCGGTTTACCGAGGACGGCGCCGGCCGCGTACAGATCACCCTGCCCGAGCGCAACACTTATCTGCTGCGCACCGTCGATGAACATCACGAAAGCCATTGGTGGTTGCAAACGGTGGAAACCGGTCAGGAGCTGGATGCGATTGCCCTGACGGAGAACAACCTGTTGCAGGTGGTGCAGGAAGGTCTGGCCCTCTGACCGCGAGCTACCCATAGGGATCAGCGCCGGGAACGTGTTTAACTTCTCACTCCGATCCCTTTGAAGCCCGACAGATATGCCCATCAATAAAAAACTGCTCTTGCTCGGTTCATTGCTCGCACTGAATTTTAGCGCTCAGGCCGCCGAGCAACCGTCACACCTCGACACCGTCCAGCAACAAGGCCAACTGCGCGTCTGCACCACTGGCGACTACAAGCCCTACACCTTCAAACGCAGCGACGGCGACTTCGAGGGTATCGACATCGCCATGGCGCGCTCGCTGGCCGACAGCCTCGGGGTGAAAGTCGAGTGGGTGCAAACCACCTGGAAAACCCTGATGCCGGACATGCAGGCCGGCAAGTGCGACATCGGCATGGGCGGCATTTCGGTGACGCTGGAGCGGCAGAAGAAAGCCTACTTCAGCAACACCCTCGACAGCGACGGCAAGATCCCGCTGGTGCGTTGTGCCGATCAGTCCAAGTACCAGACCATCGAACAGATCAACCAGCCCAACGTACGCCTGGTTGAACCGGCGGGCGGCACCAACGAAGCCTTCGTCCACGCCTTCCTGCCCAAGGCGCAACTGGCGCTGCACGACAACGTGACGATCTTCCAGCAACTGCTCGATAACAAGGCCGACGTGATGATCACCGACGCCTCGGAAGCGCTGTATCAGCAGAAACTCAAACCGGGTTTGTGCGCGGTGAATCCGCACCAGTACATGCAGTACGGCGAAAAGGCCTATCTGCTGCCGCGCGATGACATCAGCTGGAAACTGTACGTGGACCAGTGGCTGCACCTGAGCAAAGTCACTGGCAGTTATCAGAAGGTCATTGGTGAGTGGCTGGCGCTGCCGCAGTAATCTTCCAGGCACAAACATTTGTGGCGAGGGAGCTTGCTCCCGCTGGGCTGCGCAGCAGACCTTCTTTTTGGGGGGCGCTGCGCGCCCCAGCGGGAGCAAGCTCCCTCGCCACAGGCTCAGCCTCGATTTTGATCAATCGTCGTGCAACATCCCGGAGCTGTACTGGTTCAAGCTGCTACCAATACTGTTACCACCGAATTTGAGGGTCGTTGCATTTGTGCGACCCTCCGGCGATTGGCAATCCGAGGAGAAACAACTGGTGGTGGTCAGCCCACCGGAGCCCGAACAGGCACTCAATACCGAGACAGCTGCAGCGATCAACAGCACTTTGACGACATTGGTGCGCATGGTACGGCTCCCCTTGGGATGATCTTGTGCAAGCATCGTAGGCCTTCGCCGCACCCGGCAAGATGAAACTTTGCCGATCGACAGCACGGGTTCAGGTTCGCCTCAAATCGGCTGCCACGCCTGCGCAGGAATCTGCGCCATCGCCTCAAACGCCGGTTTGGCGAACCAGAAACCCTGCATCAGATAAATCCCGCAATCGGCGAGAAAATCCCGCTCCTCGGGGTGCTCGATGCCCTCGGCAATCACCTCGACGCCCAACTCGGCACACATGCCCACCACGCCACGCACAATCGCCTGGCGTACGCGGTCGCGATGGATATCGCGAATCAGCGCCATGTCCAGTTTGATCAGGTCCGGCTGAAAGTCCGCCAGCAGATTCAGCCCGGAATACCCCGCACCGAAGTCATCAATGGCGGTCTTGAACCCGAACTCGCGGTATTCGCGCAAGATGTTCATCAAGTGTTTGTTGCTTTCGACGTGCTCGCCCTCGACCGCTTCGAAGATCAGTCGATCAAGCGGGAACGCATGTGCGCGGGCCGCCTCCAGCGTGCTGCGAATGCACATGTCCGGGCGATACACCGCGTTGGGCAGGAAATTGATCGAGAGAAACCCGGTGAGCCCCAACTGCGCAGCCGTGGAGATCGCACGCACGCGGCACAGTTGATCGAAGCGATAGCGGTTCTGGTCATCGACCTGCTCCAGCACCGACAGCGCACCCTCGCCCTGCACGCCCCGGACCAACGCCTCGTGGGCGAAGGTCGATTGATCACGCACATCCACAATCGGCTGGAAAGCAAAGGAGAACGCCATATCGGCCTCGCCTTTTTGCCGGCATCCTTGGCACCCCCCGCTGGGCTGGGGGAAAACGGGAATATTGGTCATGACGCCCCCTGAGAGCGGGTTGTAACCTTCCATGGCCCAGAAAATAACAGCACGGACCGGATGGCCGCCGCTCGGCGGCCCCCACTTATACACGCTGACCGGTCAGGCCAGCCCAAGTTCATCTCAAAACGCCATCAGATTCGAAAATGCGATGTCATGCGCTGCAGGTCCTGCCCCAGCGACGCCAGTTCAATAGTCGCGGCAGCACTTTCTTCGCTGGCGACGGCCGACTGATCGGCCACATCGCGCACACTGACGATGCTGCGATTAATCTCATCGGCCACCGCGCTTTGCTGCTCGGCGGCGGCGGAAATCTGCAGGCTCATTTGCTGGATCGTGCCGATCGAATGGTTGATCTCGGTAATCGCCTGCTCGGCCTTCTGCGCCAGCACCACGGTGTCCAGGGTGCGCTCGCGGCTGGATGTCATCAGTGTAGATGCCGCTTGCGTGCCCTGTTGCAGGGTGACAATCAGCGCTTCGATTTCCTTGGTCGAATCCTGCGTGCGCTGCGCCAGCGACCGCACTTCATCGGCAACCACCGCAAAACCACGGCCCTGCTCTCCCGCCCGCGCCGCTTCAATCGCCGCGTTCAGCGCCAGTAAGTTGGTCTGCTCGGCGACTGCCTTGATCACATCGATGACCTTGCCGATCTGCTCACTGTCCTGGGACAGCACGTTCATCGCCGCACCCAAGTCTTCGATCGCCACCGACAATTCGCTGATCTGCACGGTCGCCTGCTTGACCACCGCACTGCCGTGACGCGCCTGCTGATCGGCCAGGGTCGCAGCGGCGGATGCGTCCGTGGTATTGCGCGCCACCTCCTGCACCGTCGAAGCCATTTCGTGCATCGCCGTGGCGACCTGATCCACCTCGACTTTCTGCTGACGCACACCGGCGCTGGTCTGCTCGCTCATCGCCGAGAGCTTCTCTGCCGACGTCGAAATATGCGTGACACCGTTACCGATCCCCTGCACCAGCGTGTTCAGGCTTTGCGCCATGTCCTGCATCGCGTTTTGCAGATCGCCCAACTCATCCTTGCGGCTGGATTTGGCTTGCACCGTCAGATCGCCCTTGGCAATCCGTCGCGCCAGTTCCACCGTCAGCGCCAGCGGCCCGGTGATCTGCCGCGAGATCAGCACCGAAGCAAACAGACCGACCACCAGCGCCAGCACCGTCAGCACTGCAATCTGTATAAACGCACGCTGTTGATCGTCCCGCGCCAGACGTTGCTGAGTGTCCATCAGGCCGGTCATGATGCTGTCCATCGCCTGGCTCTGCTGATCCACCTGCTGACGCAGGCTCTGCTTCTGCTCGAACAGCGCGGCGACCTCGACCAGCACCTCACGATAACGGCGCATGCCGGCCTGCGCCTCTTCAAGCTGACTCGACAGGGCCGCCGGCAAACCGCTGCGCGCCTTACTCATGTCGGCCAGAAACGCATCGGTGGTGTCCAGCAGCACCTTCTTGTTGGCCTCGCTCGGCACAGCGATATAACGCCGCAACATCAGCCGAAACATCGTCATGCCATTGCGCAGATCCGCCACGGTGCGCAAGTCCGCCACCCGCGCGCTATCAGCAGACGCCAGCGCACTGGCCGTGGTGCTCTCGAACATCCTGTTGAAGGTCTCGGCGTACTTGTCCGACATCGCCCCCAGCGGTTTCAACGCATCGCTGGTCGCCTTGTCCGCCTCGATCAAGCGCTTGACCCGCTGATCGTAAGCCAACGTGGTGTCCTGCAACTGCTTCAAGGCCTGCTGGTTTTCCGCCCGCGTCAGGGTCTGCAGCGCCTTGGCGATCAGCCCCTGCAACACCGTCAGCTGCGACTGATAAGACTCGGCAAACGCCGCATCCGCCGCCGCTTCGTACTGCTTCTCCGACAGCCGCATGTCCTGCGACGCATCGTTGAGCGTGCCGATCAGACGCGTTGTGTCCAGGCGATCCACCAGCACATTACTGCTGCTATAGCCAATGAAGGCCACCGCCCCCACCGCCAGCAAAAGAACGCCAAACCCGGCCCCCAACTTTCGGGAAACCTTGATGTTGCCCAGGAAATTCGATGCTTCTGCCATGTTCAGCCTCTAACGCCCTGACGCGATTCAGCGTCAGGCACAAAAAGTAGATCTCTGATAACCGGAGTTACCACTCATATTCGGGGTCGTCGTCCTGGGCGAAATACGGGCAGCTTCCACTGACCCGGCTGCAAATAGCCGATGCGAAAACCGTTTTGACGGCCCACGCACCGGCGGACAAATCCAGGACTCAAGCTGGATTTATCGTTTCAGCAAAGGTGTTGGGAACGGATGCTATAAACTTTGGGAAAAGTTGTACAACTTTATATTTTTGTACAAGCAGTGAACTTTTTCGTGCGCATGATGACGCATTGCCATCATTCTTTGTGGCATATCGCTATTGCTGCGAAAACAGGCTGAAAACCGCCATTTTGAGAGGTTGTTTTGCGCATCGACAGAACGCCCTCCACGACCACGACCTCGCCGCTCGCCACGGAGGGCAGCGATCTATGCCTTGAGCTCGACGTTATCCAACGCCTGATTCACCGCCAGCTCCCCCAACATCACCACCTGCGCAATGCCCAACAGCGTCTTACGGCGCGAGACATCCAGCAACGCGGCGAAATCGTTGAGCATGGTCGTGGCGGAACCCAGGGATTCACTGGCGTTGGCGAGCAGGGATTCGGTGTCGTAGGCCGGGTTGGCGAGGAACATCGGTTTGGATTGATCACCGCTGGCCATGATCTGGCTGGCCGGGGTGAGGTAGTGATCGAGGGCGCGCTCGGCGGCTTCGTGGAGTTTGCGGGAATCGAGGGATTCGTAGGGGGATGCGGGGTCGGATTCGGGTGGATTCGGTGTTGGTTTGAACATGGTGTAACTCCTGACGGATAAACGAAAAGGAGCCATCACTCTCGCTACCAAACGAAGGGTGGAGGCCATACGCAGGTTGGTAGACCGGTCGTCAGGAACCCCGGCGCATCCGAAGACGCCCCGCGCATGACCACCATAAAACGAAGACGAGAAACGCCTTCGCAAGACAGTAGGCTTGTGCTTCTGACGGAGGCGGGCTACCAAACCCGATCACTGGTTTTCAGTGACGTAGGGACGATAGAACCCGCGAGCTAGACGCACAAGCCGGCGGATTCTGTCTTAGGTGTAGGGGGAGGCGCAAGGTGGTGTAGGGCATGGATGGTGACGCCGATACGTTTTTAAACAAGCTTAGATTTACTTAGTCATCTGGGGCGTTTACAGCCGCCCGCCCTTTGTTCCAGCACCGAGATTGACTGCCTGATAGAATGTCCCATGGACCGCATTTTCATAGAAAAGCGGAGCAGACAAATGTCGCTCGTGCTCCAAGACCAATACGCCAAAGCTACTCATACGGAAGCTCTTGTTCTCCAAGGTTCTGTTATCGCTTTCACGCTAAGGACCTTCCCAAAAAACCTGACTTAATACCGTTCGTAGAAAAAAGCGATTTTCGTTCCTGCTTTTGGCATCGACACACCGTTCACAGCAATGCGAGGACGCCATCGAGCAGAACAGAATACTGGTTGATGAAGTTTTGCTACGATCGTGGACGCGACCTGGAAGCTTTGGGGAAGCGTCATGCGAGGGATTGGCAGGCTTTTGTCGTATGGGAGTGCGAGCAAAAAATATGAACGTCCTCGCCACTATGCTAAGGGCGTTTCTAAATGATTAAAAAGGCCCGAAGCCTTCTTGGGATGAGACTGCATTAAATGAAATACACGCTTGCCGAATTCTTTTGTGGTTGCGGGGGCACCTCTCGCGGCTTTACTCGCTCGGGTCGATTCAATGTTGTGCTTGGCAATGATGTGAAGGCCGAGGCACTCAGAACCTTTGCTTACAATCACCAGAATGACGATGTTCCCCCCATCACAATTCGCGAAGATATTCGCACGCTAGAAATTTCTCAGATCCATAATGCCATGAAGGAGCGCGGAGTTGAACCGGGTGATTTAGACTGCATGATTGGCGGGCCGCCTTGTCAAGGTTTTTCCCAAATGCGGCGAGTCGAGCATCGAGAAAAGGGAAAAATCGTAAAACTTAGCGGGTACAGTAAACTGGCTCATGACCCGCGCAACGACTTAGTATTGCGTTACCTGGAAGTGGCGGAGGCGCTGCGCCCAAAGTTTCTAGTCATCGAAAACGTTCCGCAGATGCTAAACCACGGCTTTGAAGGCAGGCTTGGCAAGCTCTCCGAAATCGTTATTGAAATGCTGGAAAAAGACCTTGGCTATAAGGTGGAAGTCGCTGTATTGAATGCTGCAGACTATGGTGTTCCTCAGTTACGCGAGCGCGCCATCTTCATCGCCAGTTCAATTGGTAACGCATCGCTCCCCCCCGCGACACACGCCGACCCTTCCAAACCGCATTTACTGGCACAAGGCCGTTTGCCATGGGTAACTGTGGGCGATGCAATACGAGATCTGCCATTACCCTCTGACAAATTGGATGAGATAGGTGGTATGGGGCTGGATCTTTATACCGCCCCCCCGAGCATATATGCAGCGGCCATGCGTACTTCGTCCTCATTTCCCTATAACCACGTCACTCGCTCCTACAAGCAAGCGATACTAAACATCATTAGGGAAATGCGTCCTGGTCAAACATGGGACGCAGAGAGCAAACGCATGCGCGCCAGCTATGACCTCGCCATTGATAAACTTGCGAGTGAGCAAGGGATCTCTAGCACAGTTGCTCGTGACCTGTTAGAAGAGTCCGGCCAGCTGAACCCCGTCTTCTACAAGAATTACTACTCGAGCGCATATACTCGATTAGCCTGGGATGCACCTGCTCTGACCATTACGGCCAACGCGAACTTCCTTGGTTCCGGGCGATACTCTCATCCCGAAGCGCTTCGCGGTATCACCATGCGCGAGGCTGCCAGACTTCAGTCCTTCGATGACGACTTCCGCTTCATCACTTCCGACAATGAGCACTTGGACAGCACTCGCACAGGGATAGGCATGGACATGATTGGCGAAGCTGTACCGCCTGG
Organism: Pseudomonas sp. 13B_3.2_Bac1; assembly: GCF_025466205.1. Taxonomy (NCBI): domain Bacteria; kingdom Pseudomonadati; phylum Pseudomonadota; class Gammaproteobacteria; order Pseudomonadales; family Pseudomonadaceae; genus Pseudomonas; species Pseudomonas sp. 13B_3.2_Bac1. The sequence goes on along the minus strand of NZ_JANLOG010000117.1, from coordinate 73,660 downwards.
ATTGGCGCAAGCCATCGCAGAACACTTGGCGACTGAGCTCGATGCGCACCGTTCGGGTCTTCAACGGCAAGAACAAGCAAAAGTCGTCTACGCCTAAAACAAAAGGGTCCTAAATGCCTCTCTCCAATGATCAAGCTAAAGAGCTGGCGCACGACGCTGTAGATATTTTCCGAACAACACCCACACTTCAAGTTTCCCGCTGACGTAATTTGGCAAAATCCACCGCCAGACATTCAATCCCAATTACCGCTCGCCCACATCAGCCAAAGCGGCTGATGTGGATGGTCTATTGGAAAAAACGGAGCTCTGGCCGAAGCCCAACCTGAAACGCGTTACGTTAGCTCGACAGCGGCGTATCGATTCGGTCCAAGCTTCGTACGCTGCGCAACTCCAACTACTCCGCTTCTGTTGCCAATTCAACTCGAGCCAGCAACCTATTGATTCGTCTCTAATCGAAGATCGAGTTGGAAAGCCACGTATTTTCTGTCGCGGAACTCGCCAACTTTTACCCATCAATGATGGTTAGCCCGCAGGTAATCCCGTCCGGTATTTCGAGCATGGGCAAGAGTTTACCATCACGAAAACTCGCAAAACACTCGGGCGCTGAGTTCAAGGTATATCTGGTTTAGCCACAATGGCCTGACGACAGCGACCTGTTCGGCTATGTACCGACACTTTCTCCCCCCAGCTTATTGAGGGAACACTTACTATCCGCATAGTAAAAGCTAGAGAAAACCCAACACCCTGACGATCATGCAGCGGGTCACCTAATCAGAGCGGAAAGCCAAAAGGCGCCCCGAGGGATTCATCCGAAAGACTTAGCTAACTAACTCGATAGGCAACCTACCAAACCACGAAGGAGAGCGACAAGCTGAGAAATGGGAGGCAGAATTCCACATTGCTCGTGCAGTGCACATAGATCGAATACGCATGAACGGGCAATATGCCATCTCTGGGTTGTGCTAGGGGGATGAGATCCCTTAGGATCACTTACCCCCCCAACTCATCAAGGACACGAAGCAGTCGAGCTTCCAAGATCCAATAAAAGGATGGAGTATCAATGCACAGTTTCTACGATCGTCTAAAAGCAGAACGCAACGATAGCAAGCCTCTGACTGAGTGCATTCATAACGTAGTCGAAAAACTTACCGCTAGCGGAACGTCTATGGATCAGCCTGGGATGCTCCTAGGTAAGATCCAATCCGGTAAGACTGGTGGATTTCTTGGAATCATTGCTAGAGCCTTTGATCATGACTATCAAATTGCATTGGTACTTACAAAGGGCACTAAAACGCTTGCACAACAGACAGTAAGTCGAATCAGCAGCGATTTCAAAACTTTCATTGATGACGAACAAATAATCATATTTGACATCATGAATCTACCAAAGCTAACCCGCCCAGATCTTAAGAAAAAAATTATTATAGTTGCAAAAAAAGAAATAAAAAACCTAGAACGGGTAATAACATTCTTCAGTAATTACCCCGCACTGAGAAATGAAAAAGTACTACTTGTTGACGATGAAGCTGACATGGCAAGCGTACGCTTTGCAAAAAAGAAAGGACAACCGGATCTAGAGCAGGGCGCAATAGCGTTGCAGTTAGATAATTTGAGACGACAAGTCCCAAAAATTTCGTTCCTTCAGGTTACCGCCACACCTTATGCCTTGTATCTTCAACCAGAGTCTTACGACCCGTTTGTGTACCTCGCCAAAAAGCCGCAATTCACTGAACTACTCCCAATTCACTCAGCCTACGTGGGAGGCGACCATTACTTTGGCGATCACGGCACCAATGACTACAGAAGCAAATTATTCATTGAAGTTCCTGAATCCGAACAAAATGCCCTACGTCCGAAACACGCCAAATCTGTAGAAGTTAAGGACATCTGGACCACAGAAAGTATCAGTACATTAAGGCGCGCTGTTCTTTCCTTCTTGCTGGGAACAACCATTCGACGCCAGCAACAAAAGAACAAAAATGAAAAACAGTGCAAGTACTCGATGATCATTCATAACGACACCCAGCGTTCCGCACACGACTTACAAGAGAAAAACGTAAATAATGTAATCACGGCTTTCGAGTCCGCTGCTGCGTCTGACACTGTAGAATTCAAAAAATTATATAAGCTGTGCTTAGAGGATCTAGCTGAGTCAGTTCAGTGGCAAAGCGGCGAGACGATCGATAGCGTGGCAACGTATACCGAATTAAAGAAGTTACTCGCAGACGGCCATCATTTAGTGCAAGTCGTCAACTCAGACTCACAGGTAGCTTCATTACTAGATCCAGCTACTGCGGAATTACACCTTCGAGTCCATGCAAATATTTTTATTGGTGGAAGCTTGCTGGATCGAGGAATTACTATCCCTTCTCTTATTTCTTTCTTTTACGGAAGGAATCCAAAGAGAATGCAGGCAGACACTGTACTTCAGCATTCACGAATGTACGGAGCCCGACCTGAAAAAGATCTAGCGGTCACTCGTTTCTACACATCGCTATCAGTATTTACGCGATTGAAGATGATTCATCACTCCGACACCGCGCTACGCGATGCGTTTGATGAAAAAGGAGAGCATTCGTCTATAATTTTTATCGAAAACAATTCTAAATCTGGAATTACTCCTTGTTCTCCAAGCAAGGTGGCGATGAGCGAAGTGATTTCGGTTAGGCCAGCCGGTTATTTACTCCCTCAAGGTTTTAATACAAAAAGCGGCACTACCGCGGCTGCAGCTTTATCGAAACTAGATCATTCGCTTGATCAATATAAAGATAAAGCCGCTTTTTCTGAAATATCCGTTGAAGAAGCGTTGAGCCTTATCTCGACTGCTCAAAAATCGATTACCCTTGATCCAGCAAGCAGATTTCAGTGGGATGCAATGAGTGGCCTGGCAAGGTATTACAGTAAAAATTCGGGCGGCAAAGTAAAAATCTTGGTTGCTACAAAACGGAAGATCAGTTTTAAATCGAAAGACAAAACCGGTGAATCCATAGTTGGTGCTGGGCCTTTCAGAAAATTGCTGGCAGATACAAGAACAGCACCAGCATTAGTATTTTTGAGACAGGAAGGTCCTGACTGGAAGGGAAACATGCCATTTTGGTGGCCTGTGTTAGTGGCTCCTACCGATACTAGTACTTGTCTCTACGCCTCATAACAGCCAGGGGTAGCGGGTTTACCGGCTCCCCCTCAAACCAACCAATAGCGCTTGGATTAAATAGTCACTTATACAACTATGATTTACCCCTTAAAGCTGACAGACCTTCTTTCACGTCATCAAGCCACTTCCAATCATCGTAAGCCTCTCCACACCTTCGGAGATGTGTGTATCTGCGCAGAGAGTTCCAATCCCTGTACCCTGAACGCTTGCAACTCTTGGAATATCCCAATCCATCTCAAAAAGTCGACTGACTCCTTCATGCCGTAAGTCATGGAAATGCAGATCCTCAATGCCTAACAACGGACAAACCCGAGTGAGGACGCCGACACCGACTTGCCGTTGTAGGGGAAGATTTCCTTTTCCGTTTTCGGCATGGTCTGAATGATCGCCCAGGCCTCATCAGACAAATGGCACCACACGTTATTGCCAATTTTCTGCCTTGGTTTTTTCATGTCCCGCACCAAAACCGCCTGGCGGGCGCAGTCGAGATCATCCCAGCGTATCCGCGTGATTTCTTCCTGCCGACGCGTCGAGAAGATCGCAAAGGCGATCAGCTTCGGCATGTCGATTTGGGCTTTGCGCCGCGTCTGCATCTCAAAGAAATGCTTCCTCAGCTTGTCCAGCTCTTCCAACGTCGGCCGACGGTTGCGTTACTTGCTTTTGCTGACCACGCCCAACCTGCGCAGCACTTTGCGGGCGTCCGGCATGGCCAGCGGATCCACCTCATAACCCCAAGCCGGCCGCGCCACCGACAACACCATCCCCAGGTGCGACAAATCGTTCGCGACTGTCTGCGCCTGGACGCCGCCACCCTCCTTGCTCATTCGCCACTGCGCGAACTCCACCAGCTTCTGACTACTCAGCGCCACGTCGTCGAGCTCGCCCAACCAAGTTTCCTTGATCGCCTTCAGCGTCGCGTTCTTGGTTTTGCCCAGCGGCCGGATCTTCTCGTACTCGTGCAGATACTGCTCGATCATCTTCCTGATCGTTTTACGGTTTGCGCACTCAATAGCACCTAGTTCAGCCAGCTCCGTCTCACGCCATTTGATCCGCGCTTGGGCGACCTGCTTACGGTCGAAGGTTTGGCTTTCCTGCTAAACTGTGCGCCCGTCCCGATTGATCCGTATCTGCGCCGTAGGCCGTCGAGTTGTCCTTGCGCTTGCGTGATGTGATCGTGCCCATTTCCAGTTGCTACATTGCCGAATGTCGGTTGCTACATTGTAGCAACCGACTTCAGAAATCATAGAAAAATGGGTAAAAACCGCTGTATAAAAGATCAGTATCAATGAATTTCGAAAAACCTGAAGCGCCCGTAAACACTAGCCACGCCCGCTCCGAGCCGTCTCGTCGCTTCAGTGTGGCCCCGATGATGGATTGGACGGATAGGCATTGCAGGTACTTCCTACGCATCCTGTCGAAGAACGCCCTGCTCTACACCGAGATGGTCACCACCGGCGCTCTCCTCAACGGCGATCACGAACGTTTCCTCCGTCACAACGAAGCCGAGCACCCGCTGGCGCTGCAGCTCGGCGGTAGCGTTCCGCTGGATCTGGCCGCGTGCGCGCGCATGGCGCAGGAGCATGGTTACGACGAGGTGAATCTGAATGTTGGCTGCCCGAGTGATCGGGTGCAGAACAATATGATCGGTGCGTGCCTGATGGGGCATCCGCAGTTGGTGGCGGATTGTGTGAAGGCGATGCGCGATGCGGTGTCGATTCCGGTGACGGTGAAGCATCGGATCGGGATCAATGGGCGGGACAGTTACGCCGAGTTGTGTGATTTCGTCGGTACGGTGCGGGATGCCGGGTGTACCAGTTTTACCGTGCATGCGCGGATTGCGATTCTGGAGGGCTTGTCGCCGAAGGAGAATCGCGACATTCCGCCGTTGCGGTATGACGTGGCGGCCCAGTTGAAGGCGGATTTTCCGGAGCTGGAGATTGTGCTGAACGGCGGGATCAAGACGATGGAGGCCTGCCATGAGCATTTGCAGACCTTTGACGGTGTGATGCTCGGGCGTGAGGCTTATCACAATCCGTATTTGCTGGCGGAGGTCGATCAGCAATTGTTCGGCAGCAGCGCGCCGGTGATCAGCCGTGCTGAGGCGCTGGCGCAGTTGCGGCCGTATATTGCCGAGCATTTGCAGGCGGGCGGAGCGATGCATCACATCACCCGGCATGTGCTGGGTTTGGGCACCGGGTTCCCGGGGGCGCGTAAATTCCGCCAGTTGTTGTCGGTGGATATTCACAAGGCCAAGGATCCGCTGGCGTTGCTGGATCAGGCCGGCGAGTTGCTGCAAGGCCGTTGATAGATGGTTTGAATGTGCGGGCAACGAATGAGCGTTGCTCGGAGTTTTTATGTGCTGACAGGATGTCTTTTGTTTATGCCCGCGTTTCGCTGTGTTTCGTTCAAGCGTTTTATCCCCCTCGCTCTACTCGCCACCGCCTCTGCCAGTACTCACGCCCACTGCGATTTCATTTGTGGCGCGGGTGAGGAAAGCCCTTTGCAGATCACGCAGTTCACCGGTTTGATGGTGGCGACGACGGTGTTGTCGCCGTTCTACGCAACCTCCAAAGTTTCCGGTCTCAATAAACGTATTTACTCGCCAGAGGAAATCGAAGCGGCGCGCTATTACCTCGCCAGCGACGGCATGCTGCAAGCCGCGTATTTCACATCAGCCTTGCAGCGCTACCGCCAAGAGTCGCCCAACTTGAAGTTGAACGACCTCGCGGTTGCTACATTGATCAGCAGTCAGTGATCACGCCGCCGCTTCCGTCCAGTTAACCCAGCCAAACACCCACGTCGCCAGAATCAACAAGCCAAACGCGATCCGATACCAGGCGAACGCGGCGTAGCTGTGGTTGGCGATGAATTTGAGCAGGCCGCGCACGGCGATCATGGCGAAGATGAAGGCGATGACGAAACCGAGGGCGAACACCGGCAGGTCGCTGGCCTGGAACAGGTCGCGGTATTTGTAGCCGGAGTACACGGCGGCGCCGACCATGGTCGGCATGGCGAGGAAAAACGAGAACTCTGTGGCGGCTTTCCGGGACAAGCCGAACAATAAACCGCCGATGATGGTCGAGCCCGAGCGCGACGTGCCGGGGATCATTGCCAGGCATTGCACGAAACCGATCTTCAACGCGTCTGACCAGCGCATGTCGTCGACGTGATCGACGCTCACCACATGGTTGCGCTGTTCGGCCCACAACATGACGACGCCGCCCACCACCAAGGCCATGGCCACGGTGATCGGGTTAAACAGGTATTGATGGATTTTGTCAGCGAACAGTACCCCGAGGACCACCGCCGGCAGGAAGGCGATCAGCAGGTTGAGGGTGAAACGTTGCGCATTGCGTTGGGTGGGCAGTCCTTTGACGATGTCGAAGATCTTCGGGCGGAACTCCCAGACTACGGCCAGGATTGCCCCCAGTTGAATAATGATGTTGAACGCCATCGCGCGTTCGCCGCCGAAGTCCAGCAAGTCGGCGACGATGATCTGGTGGCCGGTACTGGAGATCGGCAAGAACTCGGTCAGGCCTTCCACTGCGCCTAAAATCAACACCTGGATGAAGGTCCAGAAATCCATTAATCCTCCGTCAGAGCGCTCTTGATGAGCGACCGGTCAACTGTATTCAGGAATTGAGTATCTGAAGTTAAACAATCGGTATAACGCGACACCCATTGCCTGATCAGGCGACGGAGAATATGTCTTATCAAAAGACACACTCAAGCCATGTTAATAATCGTCCGCCTACGAACCGCTCGAAAAATATTTAGGCATTTAGTAGAAAAAAGTTGGATCAGCCAATAAAGTGTGATCAAGCTCACACTATCTCACGATCACGGACAGTGGCAATTGGACATGAATAAAGCCGTGGCCATAGATTCAAAATAGTGGCACAATTCCACATTGCCACCATGTAACGACTAGTTCACAGCCCCGAGAAAATCAACTAAAAGCTTGAAATGCTTAATTATTGTTAGAAAACTCGGGAGCCACGTCTAAAAATCGCGTGAATGTTACCAATTGTCAGTCACAGATGAGAACCGGTGCTTTAACATCCCGATGTCAGCACCTAATTCGAGTCAATGCATGATGCTCTCAGGGAACTTGGCGACTAGAAGTCCGCGCCCGACAAACGACGTACCCGGTGTTCTCACTCTGGGCCGAACCTGTGGCGTGGCCGAACATTTTAGAGCGCTGGTCGCAAAGCACGTACGCACTGATATGGCACTTGAGGCCAGTTCGTACACTAGTTCATTTAAGCACAATGAACTTTCTGGTTCGTATCGAGCCATCTTCATCGTTATCGACACTCCGCAAGCGCTGGAAGACAATCTTGCGCTGATCGAGAACCTGCGCACCAATAACTTGAAGCCGATCATTTGCGCGGTCATTACCGGTCGCGGCGCGTTCAACAAGATCAAGTATTTCCTGGCCGGGGCCGACTTCTGTATCAAACTCAACACCCTTTCCGACGAGGGCGACGAGTTGCTCGGTGAGTTCTTCAACAGTGAAGAATGGCAGCGGGATATCAACCTCACACTCGACCCTACGCGCATCTGCCTGCTGGGCGGCACCAGCCAGAAACTCGACATCTCGTTTGCCGAGATGAAGATCCTGGAAGCCTTTGCGCAGACCAGCAATCACATTCTCAGCCATGATGAAATCGCCAGCATCATGGGGCTCAATACCAATTTCTACGACCCGAGGGCGCTGGAAAAATCCATCAGCCGCTTGCGTGGAAAAATCAAGGACATGTATGGTACGAACGCGATTCAGAGCATCCGCGGCTACGGCTATCGCCTGATGCGGGGTCTGATATCGACTGCCTGACTCTCGGGCAGCCATCCTCTTTGCATACTTACGAAGGATCGTCATATGCAACCATACCGCTCTAGTTGTACTTCATACCTAATTATAATCAAGCAATTGAATGAGCACGGCTACACCGAACCATAACAATAAACTTAACAACATAGCAGCAGAACGAGTGGAATTTATCGAGGCCATTTTGGGCCCAGACCCTGCCTGTCGGTTACTTCCAAGGAAGTTATTGCTCGCCTGCCGATTTATCTTTTCGCCCATTTTGGTGCACATTTTAGGAGAGAGACATGGAAACTAGTACAACCCTCCCAAGAAAATATTTTGTCGTCGTGACCAACAGTACAACGTCGCAGCGTGAACTTGAGAGCATTCTGTCCAGCGAGCGCTTCAATTCGTTTGGCACGTCTCAGGCACAAATGTTTATTGAAGGTGCTACTTCGCCCTCTTCCACCCCGATGCTGATGGAGTTTTCTTACCCAAGCGGCACTCGGAAAAACGTCGCCCGCACGATTGAACACGATACCCAGCGCATACTGGCCACCCTCGAATCGGAATGGCTCGCCGCACAATCGGCAAACCCGTTTCACCAATCTCCGACAATGAACGCGGACACCGCCCACCCGACTTCAGCCAATGAAGACGGCACACCGTGCAACGAAACCTGGCATCTGGACAACGATCAGGGCGCTCTGGTCAAGGAAGGCGTCGAGATCAGCCTTACCGGACTGGAAACCGCACTGGTGCGCAAAATGCTCCATCACGAGGAACGTGTAGTCAGTCGTGATGACCTGATCCTCAGCATCGGCCGCGAGCCGGAGCAATATCGTGGCCTGGAGATGTGCCTGAGTCGCCTGCAGGACAAGTTCAAAAGCGCGAGTAATGGTGAGCGTCTGTTTCGTGCCGTAAGAAACCGCGGTTATTGCCTCATCCAGGAAATCGTTGCATAAACACGTACGATATCCACGAACAAAACAAACAGAAAACAGTGCGATTACAAAAACAACAAGAGCACTCTGTTTGACTTCACCTCCCTGGTAATAATAGCTCCCTGCCTCCACCCCTCCTACAGTAACAAACACAACATAATTTATTCACCTCCTGCTCTGCGACCTTTTCTAACAACCTTGTATTTGATTATTAAAAAGTTGGCACTGTGCCATCTTGTTAGAACTCGTCAGACACCCTCTCCGACAATAACTTAGTCTATTGATTGACGACAGTTCGGCCTATCGACGTTGTTACCTCAGGACACTCGTCCAATAACAACAACAAGCCTATCTAGCAACTCGGACTTCAACTGTCGAAACCTGAATGGACGTTTTTCTGGGGATATCTCATGGAACTTTCTCTACGGATCAATCGAAATAACGGCCTCAAGGGACTTACCTTCTGGGGCCAATGGGCATTGGCGCAGGCTTTCATTGTTGCGTTGTTATTCATACTGGCTGAACGGCACACAGGCACCGTCGAGTTCTATTACCGCATGTGCGCGACACTGGCGGTACTGGCCTCGGTGCCGGCGTATACGTTCAGCGGCGTGTATCGCAAGCAGGACAATTACCTGACCGGGCTCGGACGTTTGTTCATGGGCTGGTCGATGACCATGGTGGCGCTGGCTTGCATCGCGTTCGTGTGCAAGGCCGACGAGGTGTTCTCCCGCGAGGTGACGCTGAGTTGGGCGGTGTACGGCTTCCTCGGTCAGGCGTTGCTGTACGCACCGTTGCACGCCTTTTCCAAGTACTACCAGCGCTCCCGCACCAGCGCGCAGAAGACGTTGATCGTTGGTACCGGCGAGCTGGCACTGGGTCTGGCGAAGAAGATCAGTCAGGTGGAAAACCTGCCGTTGGTAGGCCTGGTGAGCAATGGCCCGACACCGAATCTGGATTCGGATGCACCGCGTGTGGTCGGTGATCAGGAAGATTTGCTCGAGCTGATCAAAGACCATGACATCCGCCGTTTGTACATCACCCTGCCGCTGGCCGAAGCTGCGAAAATCGAAGCGATGTACGTCGATTTGCTCGGCGCCAACGTCGATGTGGTCTGGGTGCCGGACTTGAACAGTCTGACCCTGCTCAATCACTCGGTGAAGGTCGTGGACGGTCTGCCGGCGATCTGCCTCAACGAAAGCCCGCTGACCAGCCGCCCTACTGCTGCGCTGAGCAAGAGCCTGTTGGAAAAAGGCGTGGCGTTGCTGGCGATAATCCTGTTGAGTCCGATGCTGCTGTTCATTGCGTTGGCAGTGAAGATCAACTCGCCGGGCCCGGTGTTCTTCAAGCAGGATCGCCACGGCTGGAACGGCAAGGTGATTCAGGTGTGGAAATTCCGCTCGATGCGCGTGCACGATGACCGCGAAGTGGTTCAGGCCAGCCGCAATGACACGCGTATTACTGCGGTCGGGCGCTTCATCCGCCGCACTTCGCTGGACGAGCTGCCGCAGTTGTTCAACGTGCTGCAGGGGCAAATGGCGTTGGTCGGTCCACGTCCGCACGCGGTGGCGCACAACAACTACTACTCGGGGAAAATCCTCGCGTACATGGCTCGTCATCGAATCAAACCGGGTATTACCGGGCTGGCACAGATCAGCGGCTGCCGTGGCGAGACCGACACCATCGACAAAATGCAGCGCCGCGTCGAGATGGACCTGCATTACATCAACAACTGGTCGTTGTGGCTGGATCTGAAGATCCTGGTGAAGACGCCGTTTACGTTGTTGTCGAAAGATATTTATTGATGGACTGGTGACAAGCCAGGCGATACCGCAAGGGGACGAAAGTCCCCTTTTTTGTGGGCGGGATTTGGGTAGTGGATCAGGCTGTTGCGATGGTGGCAGTGCCGGCGCCTTCGCGGGCAAGCCCGCTCCCACAGGGTCCGGCGGCGTTCACTCAAATCGGGCACACCACAAAATCACTGTGGGAGCTTGCCTGCAAGCGATAGCGGTGGATCAGGCAACATGGATTTTGAATGGACTGGCGCCTTCGCGAGCAGGCTCGCTCCTACAGGGATCGGGGTATGGATCAGGTATTCGGTTCACCCCGAACCACTGTGGGAGCGTGGCTTGCCCGCGAAAGCGGTGGGTCAGGCAGCGCAGATGTTGAATGTGCCGACGCCTTCGCGAGCAAGCCCGCTCCCACAGGGGATCTCGGTATGGATCGAGATATCCGCTTCACCCCAATCTACTGTGGGAGCGTGGCTTGCCCGCGAAAGCGGTGGGTCAGGCTGCACAGATGTTGAATGGGGCCGACGCCTTCGCGAGCAAGCCCGCTCCCACAGGTCTCAAGGGGTTTTCGGGATTACTCGGTAATCTTCGAGAAGTTGCGGTAGAACATGTCGCCCTCGCGGCTATCGGTCATCGAGTGCAGCTGGAAGCTGCGATTGAGCCTGGCGCCGCCGTCACGGGTCAGGGGGGCCCAGACCAGGTTGGCGCGGCGCATGGTCGACATGCTCATCATTTCGTCGAACGGGATCGACAGGTAGAGGCCTTTGTCGAAACTGCCTTCGCCATACTCGGCACTGCCGGCGGTGGTGATCGTGGCCCAGGCGCCGAAGCGCACGCCGTTGAAGAACTCGCGAGAGATGTCGAGCGTGCCGCCCCAGTCGCCGGCCAGGTAGCGACCGACGCTGACCGCCGCCAGCGTGTCGTACGGCAAGTCGGTGTAGCCGGTGATGTGCCCGGTCCAGACCGAATAGTCGCGCAGGCCAAAACCCTGGTCGAACTCGCGCTGGCGCACATAGTTCAGATCCGCCCCCACCGACCAGCGCTCCCCGGTCGGACGGAACAACACCTCACCGCCGACGCCGGCAAACATCGACTCCAGATAACCACCGTAGACCATGCCATACAGGTCTTTGTCCAACTGCTCGGCATGGCTGACCTGGAACAACGGCATGGTCACTTCCGAGGTGGTCAGGTACTGACGCAAATCGGTACGCACCCGCGGCAGACCGCTCGGCGCATCGTAGGTGAACTTGTCGAAGTTGTTCACCAGGTTGGCACTGACCAGCCCGCTCCACCAGGTGTTGCGGTTGAAGCGGTACTCGGCGTCCGCATCGGCACTCAATTGATAGAGCAAACCATCCGGGCCGCCGACGTTTTGCTTGAATCCCAGACCGACGCCATAGCTGAAATGCTGCGGCGCTTCGCTGTAGAGGGTTTTCTCGTTGTGCGGCATCGCCGGGTTGATCTCGGTGGTGCGGTGCAACGACTCCAGCGGCTCCTCATTGTTGATCACTTCGCGGAAGGTCTGGCGCGGCACGCTGGTCTCTTCCAGCGGCAGGTCATAACGCTTGTTGACCACGGTGAACCAATTGATGTCGTCATTCACACTGTTGTCGAGAATCCGGCTCGCGCGGCCAACGGCCTTGGACGAATGGAAGTAGCGCTGCTGCTCGCCGTAGACGATCAGCTCGGAATCACGCTGACTGATGCGCTCGACCTTGTACCCGGCATTTTGCTGCAAGCGTTGCGACACGTCGGCCCAGTTGACCTGTTCCAGCGGCGTGATCGGCATCTTCGCCGGCAGCGGTTCAGGCGTCGGATCGTAGGTCTTGGCCGGCGCCTTGCGGCTGACGAAATTGGTATGGAACGTGATGCCGAACATCGCCGTGTTGCCCCGCTCCCACGCCGCGCTGACGTCCACCGAATCCGCCACCTTGAACACCGCGCCGAAGTTGATCGGCGAGTCTTGCTTGATCACGTTGTCCTTCGGCTCGTGCTTGTAATCGTTGCCTTCGTATTCGAGTTTCAGGCTGAGTCGATCCCACGGTGTCTGATAGCTCACACCACCGAAGAACGACGGCTTGCCACGGAAGTACGAACCGGCGTTGACGTCACCGGTGCCTTCCAGGGCCGGACGGGTCTTGAAGCGATCGTCGAGGTAGCCCAGCGGGTTGTCGAGGTCGCCACGATTACCGAGATACCCCCAGGCAATGCCGGCGCTGAAATCGAAATTATCAAAGCGCTTGTTGGCGACGAAATATTCGCTGGCGAACAAGCCGGTACCGCCAATGTCTCGGAAGCCCAAAGCGACATCAGGGGCCCAGTGGGTTTCCTGCCACAGCCGGACTTTGGCATCGACCGCCTTGTCCTTATAGCTCTGGCTGCCGCTCATCGACTCCGGCCCGTACGGGCGGTTGGTGATGGCGGTGTAGCGGAACGAGCCTTCGAGCCAGTCCAGTGGCTGCAGCGACACGCTGTAGCGGCTGTAAGGCTCGGTGCGGTTGGCGTTGACGCTCAGCTCGCCGGCCGGGGCCATGCGTGCGGTCGGCGTCTGCAACAGACCGGTGCCACCGAAATCATTCTGGGTAATACGCGGCTCGGCATGCACCAGACCGCACGGCAATAACAACACAGCTGCAACACGTAACTTCAACGAACCACCTCAGCCAGCTGCGTGGCAATCAATTCGGCCAACTGCTGATTCAGTTCAGGAACAGGCGGATCCAGATCATCATTTTTCACCGGCACCAGAATCTTGCTGCCGGCCACGGGAAACTGCCCGCTCTCGCGATTCCAATGCGCGATACCCACGCGCCGGACTGCACCATTGGGCTGGATCAGCCACAGGTAATCGGCCTCGGCATCGTCCAGCGGCGTGCATCTTTCCAGGTACTCGCGCGCCTCCAGCAGAGGCTGATAAGGCAGGTGACAGGTTTCGGCGACGGCGCCCAATACCTGTACCTCGTCGACCCGTTTCGGGTAGATCAGCCGATCACCATCGTCGAGACGAATGTTGCGCGCAAAACCGACTTCCACCGCGACCGGATCAAGATCCGCGACCTGGCGCCCGGTGACCGGCATCTGCCGCACCTGCTCGGCCAGGCGCAACGCCAGCGCCGCGCGACTCGGGCGGTCAAACAACGAAGCCATGCGTTGCAGCACATCGAGATCGAACAACACGCCGGCCTTGAGCCGGGCCTGCTGTTCCAGCAACGACTGGCGCAGCAACTCGCCGGCCAGCCAGTAACCTTCGGCATTCGGTACGGCCACGCTGATCACGTCGAGCAAGCGCCCGCCCGGCGGCAATTCCACCGGCCCCGGGTTGGCGACATCGCCACTGACCGTGACCGCTGCCTGACTGACGCCGCTGAGCAACAGCAAACCCGCCGAGAACCTCCGTAAGCGCTTCATGGCAGGTGCCTGCGATCGGGGGTCAATTGCACGATGCGCACGCGCATTTGCGCGGTCAGTTGCTGCTCGCTCTGCAGGATGAAACCGTCCACAGGATCGACCCAGTAATGGTTGGTCGCGCGCAGGCCGATGGCCGGGACGTCGATACGTTCGTCAACACGCAGCACGGTGTATTGCTTGTCGAGAATGTCCAGGGTTTGCGTGGATCGGCGGGAGAACCGGCTGTTGACGATCAAGCCAACCTCCTGGCCCTTGTACAGGTCGATCCAGCGCTGACTGGTGAAACCATCGGCGACTTGATGCAGGCCGCGTTTGAACGGCGCGTTGTCGGCCAACCGCGTGCCGTCCAGATCGCCCTCGACGCCGAGGCCAATGGTGCGCACGGCGAGGCCGTCACGCAGCAGCAACACCTGTTTGCCGGAAGCGACCCAGAACTGCAGATCATCACGCTCACGCACCAGCGCCAGCACCCCGGAGCCGGAGGGCGTGGTCAGTTTGACTTGCGGATACTTGACCTCGGCCACCTGGGCCGCGCTCACGTCCAGCTCATCCGGGCCGATCACCGCCGACTTGAGGTTGCGCACCGAAGCGGTCATCAGCGGGTTACAGCCACACAACATCAAGGCCGCCATCAGGCAGACGCCAACTTTCAAGGTTTTCACGGTCGGCCTTATTTGCTGTTGTTACTGAATTCGCTCCAGTTCTTCGCAGCGGAAGCCCCGGTCCCGACAATCGATGCCGACGGCACCAGTTGGCTGATGAAGCGGTTCCAGCGCGTGACGTTGGCCGGGCCGACGTACACCACATCCTGGGGACGCACTTCAAAGTGCGAAGCGAGTGCCATGGCGGTCGGCGACTGGGCTTCCAGTTGATAGATCTTCGCCGGCTCGACATCGAGGTTTTCCACCCCGCGAATCACGTACACCGCGTTGCCGTTGGAAGTGGTCTGACTCAGACCGCCGACCGAACCGAGCACGTCGGAGAGGTTCATCGTCGCGGTCTTGAAGCTCAGCGCACGGGGCTGATTGACTTCGCCCATGACGTAGATGCGCTTGTTGTCGTTGTACGGCAGGTACAACTGATCGCCGCCCTTGAGGAAGACGTGCTGCAACTCGGAGTCCTGCTGGTTGAGCGAGTCGAGATTGAGCGGATACACCCGGCCATTGCGGGTCAGCAACAGGCCCGACAGGTCAGCGTTATTGGTGTCGATACCGGCAGTACCGAGGGCTTCGACCACGCTCAACGGGTTGGTGGAAATCGGCTGCGGACCGGCCTTGGCCACGGCGCCCGAGACCACTACTTTCTGACTGGCGAAACGCAGCACCGCGACATCCACTTGCGGCTCGGCGATGAACGCCGACAGTCGGGATTCGATGTCCGCACGCAACTGTTGAATAGTCTTGCCGGCCGCCTGCACTTCCTTGATGAACGGGTAGTACAGCGTGCCATCGGAGCGCACCAATCGACCGTTGGCGTCGATCTGCTGTTGTGCCCCCGATGGCGCGGTCAGCTCCGGGTGATCCCAGACCGTGATGTACAGCACATCGTTGCTGCCGATGCGGTATTCCGCCGGCGTCGCCAACAATTCCGCCGGCACCGTCTCACGCTTTTGCGTGGCGCGGGTCATCGAGATCAGCTTGGGCGTGATCGGAATCAGCTCGACCCGACTGCTTTCGCTGGCGCCCTGGCGCGTGATGTCGCCGGTGCTCAGGTATTGGCCGGGGGAAAACATGCAACCTTGCAAAGCGATACTTGCCAACAGCAAAAGAGAAAAACTACGAGTCATAATGGCACTACGCTATTCAAGGGCGAATCTAAAAACAAAGTCACCCGACTTGCGTCGGGCGACCCTGTACTGCACTAACAAATGTTCCTGTTAGTTGTGCGTGCCGGTTGTACCGGTGGTACCCGTAGTACCGGTGGTACCGCCGTTGGCACTTCCACCACTGTTGGACGCCGCCACTGCACTGGCAACCATTGCCGTACTGGCAGCAGGCGCGGTAGAAGCCGCGACACTGCCAGATACATTGGTCACCGCAGTAAGCGGCGCTTCAGCAGCGGACGCCCAGTTGCTCAACATCGTCAACAGGGCAATCGCCATCACTTTTTTCATATCAACTCCTTTCTAACATTCGGCCTGTTAAAAACCGGCCTGTGTTAGCGGTGGTAGCGTTCAAGTCCGCAAAATGCGCGAACAAGATCCGTCGCTCTTTCACAGTCTTACCCAACTGATAAAAGTCGAACGGCAGGTTTATATCTACGGACTTGCAAAAGGCATTTCCAGCGTATTTTCCCGACGATATCTAACACCTGACCGAAACTAACATTCAGTATTAGAACGACATCATTCGAGATAACCGCGCGGATGATTGGATTGCCAGCGCCAAGTGTCGGTGACCATGTCCTGCAAACTGCGCGTGGCTTTCCAGCCGAGCTCTTTGGCAGCCTTGGAAGCGTCGGCCCAGCTCTCGGCAATGTCACCGCTGCGACGCGGCATCACCCGGTACGGCACTGGTCGCCCGCTGGCCTGTTCGAAGGCATGCAGCACTTGCATCACGCTGTAGCCGTCGCCGGTGCCAAGGTTCCAGGTGTGAATGCCCGGGCGTCCGGCAATCGACTGCAAGGCCTTCAGATGGCCATCGGCGAGGTCGACGACGTGGATGTAATCGCGCACCCCGGTGCCGTCGATGGTCGGGTAATCGTCGCCGAAGATCGACAACTCCTGCAGGCTGCCGACCGCGACCTGGCTGATGTAAGGCAGCAGGTTGTTGGGAATGCCGTTAGGGTCTTCGCCCAGGTGCCCACTGTGATGCGCGCCGATCGGGTTGAAGTAACGCAGCAAGGCGATGCTCCAGCGCGGCTCGGCCTGGCTCAGGTCGCGCAGCACGTTCTCGACGATCAGTTTGGATTGACCGTAAGGATTGGTCGGAATACCGGTGGGGAAATCCTCGCGGATCGGCATCTGCTCAGGCTCGCCGTACACCGTGGCCGACGAGCTGAACACCAGCCGGAACACGCCCGCTGCGGCCATCGCCTGACACAAGGTGATGCTGCCGCCGACGTTGTTTTCGTAGTAATCCAGCGGCTTGCGCACGCTCTCGCCGACGGCCTTGAGCCCGGCAAAATGCAGCACCGCGTCGATTTGATGCTCGCGGAAAATCCGGTCGAGCAACGCCCGGTCGCAGACATCGCCGCGAATCATCAGCGCGCTTTTGCCGCAAATACCTTCTATCGCGTGCAGTGCCGCATCGCTGCTGTTGCAAAGATTATCCAGTACAACAACTTCATAACCTGCTTCAAGCAGCGCAAGTGTGGTGTGCGAGCCGATATAGCCGGCGCCACCCGTTACCAGAATCTTCATAGCGCGGTCCGTCATTGGATAAGTGACAAGTAGCGTGTCAAGTCCCTTTTATTCAATCTGTGGCGCACCACACAAATAAGGACGACAACAGCCTCAAACAAAATTGGTTCAACCACTGGCAATAAATATTTTTGCAGGTCAAACTGTATTGCCCGGTACTTATTAGCACCCCAAGTACACTCATCACTATCAACAGATACCGACTAAAAATAACTAATAACGTTGTTACCGACATCTCATAACATTATCATGTTTTAGCCTTCGCGCTAATTGCCATTAACAACCTGACTCAGGTATTAAAGTACTCGTTCAATAATCATTGAAACTTGTGCGCCTTCGTAAGTGTGCGCATCCGTTGCCTGTGTTCCATGACTGTCCAGGATACTTTTATGATTCGTAAATGTTTGTTCCCCGCTGCCGGTTACGGCACGCGTTTCTTGCCGGCGACCAAAGCCATGCCGAAAGAGATGCTGCCGATCGTCAACAAACCGTTGATCGAATACGCCGTTGAAGAAGCACGGGACGCCGGCCTGCAACACATGGCTATCGTCACCGGTCGGGGCAAGCGTGCGCTGGAAGACCACTTCGATATCAGCTACGAACTCGAACACCAGATTCGCGGCACCGAGAAAGAAAAATTTCTCGCCGGCACCCGCGAACTGATCGACACCTGCACCTTCTCCTACACCCGTCAGGTGGAAATGAAGGGCCTCGGTCACGCGATTCTCAGCGGCCGCCCGTTGATCGGCGATGAACCCTTTGCCGTGGTGCTGGCCGACGACTTGTGCCTGAACCTGGAAGGTGACGGCGTGCTGTCGCAGATGATCCAGCTGTACAAGAAATTCCGCTGCTCGATCGTCGCCATCCAGGAAGTCCCGGCCGACCAGACCCACAAGTACGGGGTGATCGCCGGCGAACTGATGTCCGACGGCATTTATCGGGTCAATAACATGGTGGAGAAACCGGCGCCGCAGGATGCCCCGTCGAACCTGGCGATCATCGGCCGCTACATCCTCACCCCGGACATTTTCGACCTGATCGCCGACACCCAACCAGGCAAGGGCGGCGAGATCCAGATCACCGACGCGCTGATGAAACAGGCGCAGAACGGTTGCGTGCTGGCCTATAAGTTCAAGGGCTTGCGCTTCGACTGCGGCGACGCCGAGGGTTACCTGCAGGCGACCAACTTCTGCTACGACAACGTTTACCTCAAGGGCCGCTGAGACGGCTCCCGCCCACTTCTCTTTTCAGGAGGCAACCCATGAACATGGCACAGCATGCAGCAGAGATTGAACGGGAGGTGGGCAACCTCGGGGCGGTGAGTTGGCTGCCACGCCATCAGCCGTTGCCCAGCGCCAACGAGTCGTGGCTGGGCAGCATTCTGCTGGTGGAGCGCATCGGCATGTTTCCGGCGTCCGGCGACATTCGCCGAGCGCTGGCGGATCCCTATCCCCTGCTCGCCCATCTGAAACAACGCTATGCCGAGCAGGCGCTGGAAATGGATGACCGGGATGGGTTGAAAGTGATCTTCAGCGACTGGCGCTTCCGCGTACGCCTGTGCTGCAACGAGCCGGCGATCATCATCAATGTCGAGACGCGGTGTGCGACGCAGTTGATGCCGCAGAAGCTCAAAGAGCTACTGAGCCAGATCGAACAATTCGAATAGCACACTACCCCCTGTAGGAGCTGCCGAAGGCTGCGATCTTTTGATTTTAAGAGCAAGATCAAAAGATCGCAGCGTGCCGCAGCTCCTACAGGGGTTTCGTCGTGTCGCAACTGTCCGCGTTGATGCCACTGACAATCCAGCGGTAGAAGTAATCAGCAATCACCTTCCCGCCCGTGGCCGGCTGCGGATGAATCTTGTCCGGCCCGATCATCGCCGCCGCATAGCGTTTGACGTCAGGGCCGAACGCACATTGCAGATTGACAAAGCCCAACTGCTGCTCATGCGCCCACGGTTGCAGGACTTGCGCATACGCTGACATCGGATAGGCACTGGAACGCGTGGTGTCCTGACGCATGATCAGGTTGATGCTCGCCGCCGGTTGAATCTCGCGGATCATCGCCACCAGGCCCTGAACGTTGTGCAGATACTGCGCGGGTTTGACCCCGAAGCCCTGATCGTTGCCGCCGAGCATGATCAGGTAAACGTCGGCGGGAATCTTCGACACGGCAGCTTTCCACTGCACCTGCCATTGCGGGTCCTGGTGATAGAAATCCGCCGATGCCGCGCCCGATGCCGCCAGTTTCGAGACCCGCACGCCGCTCTGCTCGTTGCTCAGCCACAGGCCAAACAAAGTCGGCGCGCCCTTCACCACTTCCAGTTTGAATGACCAGTCTGCCGCCGAAGAGAGACCTGCGAGCGGTACTTCCTGTACGCCTGCCCCTTCAAGTTTCAAGGGCTGCCAGTCTTGCGCGGGCGTCCAGCGGTAACGCAGCTCACTGACTTCGCCGTTGCCCAGGTAGAGCAGTTTCGCCTGAGTGACTTGGGTGTCGATGGCGGGTGTCGGACTGGCATCGATTTGCAGCCAGGCGCCGGGTTTGCCGGTCACCGTGCGACTGTCGGGGCTCGCCTGGCCGAGGCCGGACACTTGCCAGCCACCACCGAAAAATTTTTCGCTGCTGCGGGTGTATTTGAAGTGCGTGCCACCAAGCGCCGCGCCATGGTTGAAACCGACATAACCGGGGCCGGCAAAACCGACCTCGCCGGCCACGTGCTGCACCAGTTTGTTCAGATAAAAATTCTGCCCGGCGCTGTAGCTGTCGCCGATCACCGAGACCGACAACACCTTCCCGGCCTTGCCTTCGCGCCACTGCGCAAAGCGCTCGCGGGCATCACCTACTTCCACCACCGACGCCGCGACGGGCTGAGCGTCATCTACTGCCAACATGCGTTATTTCCTTCAGTCTGGAATGGCCCCTTCGCGAGCAAGCCCGCTCCCACATTGGATCTCGGCAACTCACACAATCCCTGTGGGAGCGGGCTTGCTCGCGAAGCTTTTCAGCTATTGGCCGGTACCACCGGAACAATGTTCGCCACCGGCTTCTTCTTCGCCGCACGCTCCCCGAGAAACAGCACCGAAGTGACATTGAAGCGGCTGAAAATCATCGACAACACCACCGGCCCCAACAAGCCAAACAGCACGCCGCTGAGCACCAGAATGCTTTCGTCCTTTATCCCCAGCCGACCCATGACAAACCGTGAAGTCGCGGCGAACAGCACGTGGAACAGGAAGATCGCGTAAGAGTAGCCGCCCAGCCAGGTCAGCCATTTCGAGCGCATGTCACTCGACAGCAAGGCGATGCACGACACGCAGCCCACGGTCAGACCGATCAGGCTACGGCGGTCGACAATCAACTCGCGATCAATCGCCGCCACGTACAGCAGCGTCAGCGAGATCAGTACAAACACCAGCGGCCCGATCACCTTGAACCGCTGCTTCAGCGCCTCGACATTTTCCTGGCCGATCATCCCCGCCACAAAAAACGGCAGCAGGTAAATCGCCCCATTGATGCCGAACGCATCGAGCTTGAACGGCGGCAACAGAAACACCGCCGCAGCGAACCCGAACAGCAGGTACAAGCGCGTCATCGAGCGCAGCATCCCGCGCCATTCGAGTAGGCCGACGAACATGAAAATGATGAACACCGCCTGCAAGAACCAGAAGTGATTGACCGGCACCCAGAACGACAACAACGCATCGATCACCCCGACGTCCTTGTTCACCCCCGGCCCCACCGCCTGCAACACCGAGAACGGCACGCCGACGCAAAACAGCGGCACGATCAGCCGTCGCACCTTGCCGCTGAAGAATGCGGAAAAGTCATTGCCGCGAATTTTGTAGATCGAATAGATGTAGCCGGAAATGAAGGTGAACAGCGGCATGCGCACGTACACCATCGAGTCGGCGATGACGCGCAACGGCGAGCCGAGATCAATCTTCAAGCCCCCGCCCAACGGGCCGATGACGTGATAAAGCACCAGCAGCAGGCACGCCAGGCCACGCAGGGTTTCGATCTCCAGCGATTTTTTCTTGCTCGACATACAGCACCCGCCTTAATTCAGAACTCTTGATTCAACCCGCACCGGTTTGTTGGCGCGCAACATCAAACCCAGGCCGACAAACAACACCGGCACCACCATGGAAAAGTGCCGGGCGAAGGAACCGAAGTCCGGTTCGAACAAACCCTGCACCAGCAGGAACGCCAGCGGAATCGCGATCAGTTCCTTGGGTTTGGTCTCGATCGGTGCGCCTTTGTAGTCGGTGGAAGTGATGACTTTGAACAGCAGCAGCGCAGTCATGATCATCAACGCGACGAAGATCACCTGGCCCGGCCCGGACAACAGAATCAGCTCCACCGGGAACGACAGGCGGAAAAAAATGATCATCGAGTCCAACGCCTGCGAGACAAAATCACTACCGCTGAGCCACGAGACGATCAGCGATTTCGAGCCCTCCTCCCCCGCCGTACGCAACTCGTTGTTGCTGGCGCGAATCGACGACACCGGAAACCCCAGCGCCAGCTGAATCGCCATGGCCACCGCCAGATAAAACAGGAACAGCATCAGGAAGAAGGTGAAGCGCGACACGTACTTCTTCATCACGCAAACGCCGACCCACGACAGTGAAAACAGAATCCAGTAAGGCCGGATCAGCACGCCGTAAATCACCGCCGACAGAAAAAATCCGCCACGATATTTACGCGTCAGCGAGCTGAACAAAATGCTCAGCACCGCCACCGAAACGATGATTTCCTTGGTCAGGTTTTCCAGAAAAAACGAACGCACAATCCCCCACAGACACAGGGTGCCGAAGATCGCCAGCGGCATGCGCCGGAACACCACCACCGGAATCGCCGTGAGGAAGAAATTGCAGAACATCCCGTAGGCCCAGGCGTTGGTCAGGTTGATCCCGGTGGGCCGCAGCAGGAACGCCGAACACTCATAGGAGGAGCGATCCGGCGAGAACGGGTTCCAGAAATTGCAGTTGTCGGCGCGCGCGTAGGACGACCACAAGGTCATCGCATCCGGGCCCGGAGCGCGAGGGATCAGCAGCGGCATCGCCACCGACAGAAACAGCCCGGTGAACAGAATCAGGAACGACAGCGAGGAATCGAGTTTGCGTCCGCGAAACTCGATGCACGGCAACTTCAACCCCATGCCAACGCCCCTTTTGCACGGGTCGCCCGAGTCAACACGGCAATCACCCCGAGCTGGACGATGATCGCGAAGACATTGCCCCACGCCGCGCCATAAATCGAATAGTGCTTGATCAGCAGGTAGCTGACCGGCACCGACACCAGCAGGCAGATCGCCGCGCTGGCGAATGACACCCGACTGTTTTTCGAGGCAATCAGACCGCCCCAGACGATGTCGCCAATGGCCCGCAGGGCAAAGGAAAAGATCAGCACACCGAGAATCGCGTTATCCGGACGCGGCACGCTGGTGGCGACGTAATCGAGCACCACGTTGAAGAACAGGAAAATCAGCACCGCCACCGCCGCCGAAACCAGCAGCGAGCGCATCACCCACTTGTTGACGAACAAATGCCTGACCGTGAACGCCTGCTGATCCGCCTGAAACCGCTTGGCCAGCACCGGAATACCGACCACCGCCACCACCGCGTAGGACAGCGCCTGCAAAGTGTTCGCCGCCGACCACGCGTACACGTATTTACCGAGATTGGCATACGGTTCGAGATCGGCAATCAGGAAGCGCTCGGCGTACTGACTCAGCGCAATCAGCCCCGTACCGAAGTAGAACGGCAACCCGGCCTTCCACACGGTCGCCGTGGTCAGCGCCGCGCTGACCCGGCCCTTGTGCACGCTCACCACAATCAGGTAACCGGCGATGATCACCAGCACGTTGGCGGCCACCCACAGCCACAGCACACTGGCGATGCCGGAAACCCAGTCGAGCATCATCCCGCCCACCGCCAGCAGCGCCCAGAGGCCGGTCTTGATGAAGAACAGCAACGCGCCCGCGGTGGCTTTCTGCGCGGAAAACACGAACGAATTGATCTCGAACGACAGGTGTTCGGTGAGCAGCACCAGCGTCACGCAAAGAATCAACGCGGTGCCCGCCTCGAGCTGCTGGAACAGCGAGTAAATCCCCACTGTCACCAGCGACAGCAGCAGCCCCACCGCCAGATACAGCAGCAGGACTTTGTCGACCACCCGCCGCGAACTGCCGCCGACGCTGATCAGCCGATTGATCTCGGAACTGAAACCGGCGCTGTAGAACTTCGAGGCGATCAACGAAGCCGCGACCACCACCCCGTAAAACCCCAACGCTTCGTAGCCCAGGTAATGGGTGATGGCCAACACCAGCAAGAACTTCGCGCCCAAGGCTCCGCCGCGAAGCAGCAACCGAAATATCATCGAACGACGCCTTTGATGATCTCGTCCATGGCCACGGTTTTTGCCTCGATCTCGCGGCAGGTGTCGGTCAGGCGCTTGCCGAAATTCGACAGGGCATTCGGCGCGTAAACGGTGTCGATGATCTGCTCGACATCGATGTCGCCACCGTTGATCACCCAGTCTTCCACGCCCATGTCCTGATAGGCGCCAAAGCCTTTGCGCTCATAGCTGATGTGGTACGCCGGGACACCGGACAGCAGCGACTCGATGGCGCCGTGCAGACGCACCGAGATCACCAGGTCCGGCTGATATTTGGCAATCGTCGCCTTCAACGACAGCAGGTCTTCGCTGATGCCCAGTTCGCGATAGAACGCACCGTCATCGTTGCCGCGAACGGCGCTCTGCACGGCGCAGACCACTTTGCTTTTGTTCTTTAGGCGCTGCAGCAGCAACTTCAGGTTGGCGACGTAAGCGATCTTCTTGTCCTTGCTCCACTCCGGCGGCTTGCGCAGCACCACGCACACGGTGGCGGGCGATGCGGCGCAGCGGGTGAACTTGGGTTGCTGAAGGATCTTGCTGGCCAACGACTGCACCGCCAGATCCGGCGCGCGGTAGACGTTTTCGCAGGCATCGAACATCGCCGAGGAGCGGTTATCGCGCACGAACACCGCATCGGCACTGGCGTAGTGCTCGACGATCTTGCGGCTCTCGCCATGGAACGGCCCGATGCTTTGCGGCAGGTACACCGACGGCACCTTGCTGAGAATCGCCGTTTCCAGTTGCTTGGCGTGGCCCAGTTTCAGCTTGATGTGTTCGAAGGCACTTTTCGAGCGCATGTAGCCGCCACCGACGCCAACGATCAGATCAGTCTTGCGCAACAGATCCGCCAGCCCGGCATACGACTGATTGAGGAACACCGCCTGCTTGACCCGCCCCAGCCCCTTGGCCGCCATCACCGGTGCGTCGAAACGCGGGTGCGGCAAGTAGGCGAAAGACTGCGGATCGGACGCCACGACATTGATCGCGGTGTCTTCACCAAAGTTGCGCTGCACCAACGCGATGGCCAGATCGACGAGCAGGCCGTCACCGGAGTTGGACGCACTGTAGCCATGCAAAATCGTTACGTTCATAAGCTTGAGTTCTACTTAATAAGTGGGAGCGCAATACACGTCGTAGGTCTGGCGGATCATCAGCGCGGCGCTGAAACGCTCGCGCACGATGTTCCGGCCTTCGCTGCCGAGGTCGAGCAACCGCGGCTTCTGGATTCGCGCCAGCACATCGGCCAGCGCCTGGTGATCACCGGTAGGAAAGACGTAGCCGGACACTTCATGGGTGACCAGTTCGGGCAGCGACGTGCAGTTGCTGGCGATCACCGGCAAGCCCATGGCCATGCCTTCCAGCGGCACCATGGCGAAGCCTTCCCAGCGACTCGGGACGATCAGCGCGTCGGCCTGTTGATACAGCGCCTGCACCTCGGCCGGCGTGACCCACGGCAGGTACTCGACGGCGTCCATCTGCGGACACTCGACCTTGTCCTCGTTGACCGCACTGCCGACCACCGTCAGTTTCAGATCGCTGCGTTGCACCTTGGCGAAAGCCTTGAGCAACACGTCGAAACCTTTCTGGTAGTCGAGACGACCGACGAACAGCAGATGAATCGGCGCGGGGCTCTCGGCCTTCGGCGCCTCGTCACGCTGATGAATGCCGTTGTAGATCAGCTTCATGCGCGAGCGCTGAATGCCGAACCGTGCGGCCTTGTCCATCTCGTAGCGGCTGACGCAGATGATCACGTCGGTCACCCGCTGCAGGACGCGCTCGATCCACGCGTAGAGCTTCTGCTTGGTCGGCGAGCTTTCCATCAGGAACGAAAAGGCGTGTGGGCAGTAGACGATTTTCGGCTTGCGCCACGGTCGCAGAAGCACGCAGACCACGCGGCCGATCACCCCGGAAAAAGTGCTGTGCAAATGCACCACATCGGGTTTTTCCTTGAGCATCACCCGGGTCAGTTGCCAGGCAAAACGCAGCAGCGAACGCACATCGCGCCCGCTGCGTTCGAACGTGCGAATCTGCTGCTCATCGATACCGTGCAGCTCTTTTTTCTGGTCGAGCGGCACCAGATAGACCAGCTCGTAATTCGAGTCCTGGCCTTCGGGAGAGGCCGAGATGGTGCGGATAACGGTGGCGACCCCACCTTTTATCGTTTCAGCCACGTGCAGTATTTTCTTCACAACCCACCCACTTCCTTGCATGTAAGGACAATCGCTGACACTCAGGATTTGTCGGACGCGTACTCGTAGTTGTAGTAACCGTAGTTGCCGTTGCCGTAGTAACTGGCGGCGCGCTTCTCGACGCCGTTGAACACCGCGCCCTTGAGTTCGATGCCGTTCTGCGCGAAGCGGCGAATGGTCATTTCGATCTCCTTGGCCGGGTTCACCGCAAACCGCGTGACGATCAGGCTGATCCCGGCTTCACGCCCGACAATCGCCGCGTCCGTCACCGCCAGCAGTGGCGGTGTATCGATGATCACCACGTCGTAGCGCTGACTCAGCTCGGCGAGCAGATCGCGGAAGTTGGAGTGCATCAGCAGCTCGGAAGGATTGGGTGGAACCTGGCCACGGCTGATGAAGTGCAGGTTGTCGATTTCCACCTTATTGATCGCCTGCTCGATGCTGCAGCGCTTGACCAGCAGGTCCGACAGGCCATTGGCGATCGGCACATTCAGCGTCTTGTGCAGGTGGCCCTTGCGCATGTCGGCGTCGATCAGCAACACGCGCTGACCGCTCTGCGCCATGACCGCCGCGAGGTTGGACGAGACGAAGGTCTTGCCGACCTGCGGGCTGGGGCCGGAGATCATGATCCGGTTGTTGGTCGAATCCAGCGCGGCGAAATGCAGGCAGGTACGCAGGCTGCGGATCGACTCGATGGACAGGTCGGTCGGGTTGCGCAGCGCCAGCAGATAGGCCGGTGTTTCGGCGGTGATTTTGGCCCGGCCCTTTTTCGTGTCCTCGTCGCGCTGCAAGGCGCTGTAGGGAATCGAGGCGTACACCGGCAGCCCGAGCTGTTCGATGGCTTCCGGGCCTTCCAGACCTTTGCTCAGGGATTTGCGCAACAGCACCAGCGCCACACCGAGAAAGGCGCCGAGGAACGTCGCGATCAACACGATCAGGGCTTTTTTCGGTTTGACCGGACTGCTCAGGTCGACATCCGCCGGATCGATCAAGCGTACGTTGCCCACCGCACCGGCGCGGACGATGTCCAGCTCCTGGGATTTGTTCAGCAACTGCGTGTAGATCTGCGAAGCGACTTCCACATCGCGGGTCAGGTTGAGCAGTTCCTGTTGCGTCGCCGGCAGATCGCCGACCTTGCCTTCCAGCGATTTCTGCTGCTGGGTCAATTCGCCAATCTGCGACATCAGCGCGCGATACGCCGGATGCTGCTTGGTGAACTTGCGGTCCATTTCCGCCTGCTGCATTTTCAGCTCGGAAATCCGCGTTTCCAGCGCCACGGATTGACCCAGCACCGATTGGGTTTCCAGGGAAATGTTCACGGTCTTGCCACGGGTCTGATACGCGTTGAGCGCATCGCTGGCCTTGGCCAGATCACGCTTGACCTGCGGCAACTGGCTTTGCAGGAACGCCAGGCTTTGCGCCGCCTCCGCCGAGGTGCGACGCACGTTCTGATCGACGTACAGCGCGGCGATCTTGTTGAGGATCTTCACTGCCTCGGCGGCATCGGAACTGGCCAGCGCCAGGCGAATAATCCCCGACTCCTTGCCTTGCTCGGAAATATCCAGCGCATCCTGGTAACCCTGAATGGTCACAATCCGTGGATAGCGCACCACTTCAAAGCGGGTGCCGGGGTTGGCTTGCAGGCGTTCGATCAAACCCTCGACGCCGTCCTGGGCGAAGGCTTCGCCCGCAACGCCCTCGACCAGCAGGTTGTCGTTGTCATCGAGCAACTGGAAGTGCTGTTGTTCGCCAGCCACCAGGGTGAGCTTCTTGCCCAACAGTTCTTTGGGCAGATTGAGCCGGGTAAACGCCAGACGCTCGCCGCCCCAGGCGTAGCTGTTGAGTCCAAAACGCGGCGGCGCCACGCTGAATTCGGTTTCGCCGCGATAACGCCGGGCGAGAAAACCACCGATGACCGGGAAGGTGTTGGGGGTGACGTCGATGTCCAGGCGCAGATCGTCGACGGTTTTGCCGATCACCGCGCGGGACTTGATGATGCCGATTTCGGTCACCGACGGCGATTGCCCGCCGAGCATGCTGCTGAGGTCGGAAAAGCCGAGCATGTCGTTCTTTTTCGGTTCGACCTGAACCAGCGCGTTCGCCAGGTACACCGGCGTCGCCAATACCGCATAGGCAACACCAGCGGCCATGAAGGCACCGGTGAATGCACCGATCAGCCATTTCTGGTCGATCAAACTGCCGAATATACCCAGAAGATCAATACTGTCTTGATCGTTATCACGGTTGGCGATTACTGACGGTAACTGCATAAGTCTTTCTTACCATTCACTGATCTGAAGAATATTCATCAATGTCCGAGGCGCTGCGCCCACGAGCTAACAGCATCTTCAATCAATGCATGGGCATGAATAAAAGCGGCCTTACCTTGACGATACGGATCCTGTATTTCTCTTTCGCTCTGCCACTTGCCAAGAAGAAACACTTTGCCTCGGGCGTGCGAGGCAATCTTCAGTACCTGATTCACATGTTGTTTTTCCATGACCAGAATCAAGTCTGATTCATTGACGATATCGGCGGTCAATTGCCGGGCCTGGAAGCCCTCGGCGCTGTGCCCGTGGTCTTCCAGCACCTGGCGCGCCGACGCTTCCATGCCTTCGCCAACCCGCGCCGCGAGGCCTGCGGAAGTCACAGAGATGGTTGAGGGGGTCAGCGCGTTACGCAGCAGAAGTTCTGCTGTCGGACTTCGGCAAATATTGCCAACGCACACGACAAGGATCTTTTTGAACAAGGTTTACATTCCTGTGTAATATCATTCTGCCAACATCTAGAGCGGATCTTAATGAACCCACTAGATCATTCTGCACTCAGAAATAGATTCGCCCTGTCAGTACCAGTGTATTAAGTACCACAGCGCCAAAAGTCGCCAAAACAGAATTACCGGACTAAAAATAACTGTGATTTTCAGGTCTGGTTTTCCTGACAAAAAATAACATTGGCGCACTTAGTGCCAATGTTAGTTTCGAAGCAGTTATCACGAGATACCTTTTCGCCGTTGTCATTTCTCACCTGGAGAACCGACATGAAGTCAGCCCATCTCAAACACCTGAGCGCCCTGACCCTGCTACTGCTGGCGGCAACCGGCGAGAGTCAGGCCAATGAACTGTTCCCGGCATTACCCGCCAATAAAACCATCGGGGTTCAGGTCAAAGTCCAGACCTTCTCCGCCGCCGACGCCGAGCGCGTCAAAGCCACCGGCTTCACTTTCGTGCGCTTTGGCGTATGGACTGACAGCCTGCCCAGCGCGGCCTACCAGAAGCAGATCAGCGATGCCTTCGCAGTGGCCCGCGCAGCCGGTCTGCCGGTGCTGATGACCCTGCGCGCGACCAAGCCGTTACCGGCCAATGATCTGGCGAACGCCGGGGTCGCGTATGCCAACGCGTTAACCAGCCTGGCGACGACCTACGGCTCGCAACTGGTGGCGATCGAGTTGTGGAATGAGCCGGACCTCGACACCTACTGGCCGACCGGCAATTTCGATACGACGTTCGTGCCGTTCATGAGCGCAGCGTGCAAAACCCTGCAGGACAAGCCGCAAGCCATCCCGGTGATCGGTTTTGGCTTTGCCCGCCCGCCGACTGCCGGCTCGGCGTCCACCGTGGCACTCAACCGAATTGTCAGCGAATACCCTAAATGCCTCAGCGCGGTTTCCTACCATCCCTATGGCATGACCGGCACGCAGATCAGCAACGCCCAGACGTTTATCCAGCAGAACTTCCACCTGCCGGGGGTGATCAGCGAATGGGGTATCTCGGCGCTCCCCTCCAACGGCGGCACCGAAGGCCAAGCCAGTAAAATCAGTGCATTCGTGGCCGATATCAAAACCCGCAACATTGCCCTGACCTCGATTTACGAATGGAAAAACAGCGACACCGGCAGCAACGACCGCGAGAAGAACTTCGGTCTGTTGACCGCCGACGGCCAGCCGAAACCGGCGGAAACTGCGGTCAAAACCCAACTGAGCCAGCAATAACCTCCATTGATGTGCTCAAGGGGCGCTGGCCGTCAGTTGCTTTGAACCTGTGACCGCTTTTGGCATCGTATTCATCGATACCGCGCCCCGCCCATCAAGCAGCCGTTCTCAGGTTGTTGCCAGCGGGGCCTCCGATACGCCCGGATACCCTTGAGTGACTGTCAGCGCTCGGGTAATGTCGTCAAACCCACAGGACAGAGCACACCCATGACTTCCAAGCTGGAACAACTCAAACAGATGACCACCGTGGTCGCCGACACCGGCGACTTCGAAGCGATCGCCCGGGTCAAGCCGGTCGACGCCACCACCAACCCTTCCCTGCTGCTCAAGGCAGCCGCCATCCCGGCTTACGCCGAGCTGCTGAACGCCTGCGTCAGCGACTGCAAGGGCGATGTGGGCCTGGCCAGCGACCGTTTTGGCGTCGCCGTGGGCCAGGAAATCCTCAAAGTGATCCCGGGCCGGATTTCCACCGAAGTGGATGCGCGCCTGTCGTTCGACCAGGATGCCGTGCTCAAGCGTGCGCATCGCCTGATCGAGCTGTACGACAAGGCCGGCATCGGCCGTGACCGCGTGCTGATCAAGATCGCTTCGACCTGGGAAGGCATCCGCGCCGCCGAAATTCTCGAGAAGGAAGGCATCCAGACCAACCTGACCCTGCTGTTCTCCTTCGCTCAGGCTGCCGCTTGCGCTGACGCCGGGGTATTCCTGATCTCGCCGTTCGTGGGCCGCATCTATGACTGGTACAAGAAGGCCAACGGCAACGACTACACCGGCGCCGATGATCCAGGCGTGCAGTCGGTCACTCGCATCTACAACTACTACAAGGCCAATGACTACAAGACCGTGGTCATGGGCGCCAGCTTCCGTAATCTGAGCCAGATTGAGCAACTGGCCGGTTGCGACCGTCTGACCATCAGCCCGGACCTGATCGACAAGCTCGCGGCAGACACCGGCAAACTGGAGCGCAAACTCGCCCCGGGCCACGCTGGCGAAGCCCGCCTGAGCCTGAATGAAGCGCAGTTCCGTTGGTTGTCCAACGAAGACGCGATGGCCACCGAGAAACTGGCTGAGGGCATCCGTCAGTTTGCCCGTGACCAGGAGAAGCTTGAGGCGCTGCTGCAGGCCAAGCTGTGATCTGAGTCGCTGAAATGCAAAAAGGGCGAACCCGGTTGGGTTCGCCCTTTTTATTTGTGCAGCGCGGGAGGATGCATCGTCTGAACTGACGCCTTCGCGAGCAAGCCCGCTCCCACAGGGTCAGGTGTGGAATGAAGATCTCGGATTCACTCAATCACTGTGGGAGCGGGCTTGCTCGCGAAGAGGCCGGAACAAACACCCTCCCCCCTAGGGAATCAATGTCTTTCGAGGGCATTCACCAGGTCATGGAAGGCTTCACGATTGGAGTCGTTCAGGCCCATGAGGATCTTGTGCGCTTCGAGCACCTTGATCCGCACCACTTCTTCGGACTGATCCTGATCCGGCAGATCGTCCAGGCACTCGGGGCAAGGCACCGGGTGGTTGACGATGTTGAACACCTGCTCGAAGCCCATCGATTGCAGCAGGCGGGTGATGTCTTCGTGGGTGGTGACGACGGTCGGCAGCAGGCCGACCTTTTGCCGCGACAGGATCGACAGTTTGGCCAGCAGACCGAGGGTGGTGCTGTCGATGCTACGGGTTTCGGTCAAATCGATCACGATCGCGTTGAAATTCAACGCGGTGAAGATTTTCTCAATAGTCGCATCCAACGCCGAACACAGGGTCAGGCGAACTTCACCGACGAACTTCAGGACGAAGGTGCCGTCCTGCTCGGCGAACTGGATTCTACCGGTACTCATTGAAGGTTCCTGCTCAACACCAACAGGGCGATATCATCCGGCATCTCCCCTAGCGTGGCCAATTCAAACACTTGCCGCAGACCATCCAGGCTGCCGCCCGCCGCCTTCACCCGTTGAGGCAAAGCGGCTTCTTTTTCCTTGAGCGTCGGTTCTGGCAACAGATCCAGAATGCCGTCGGACATCAGCGTCAGGCTGAAAGTCGGAGGCAGCTCAAGCACGTGATCTTCGTAGGTGGCCTCATTGAACAAGCCCACCGGCAAACCGCGGCCTTCGAGGTAACGAACACTGTCAGGCGTGTACAACACAGGCAACGGCAGATGGCCGCCGATGCTATAGGTCAACAAACCGGTCTCCTCGTCGATGACTCCACCGACCATTGTGACGTGCTTGCCCAGCTTACAGCTGATCAGCCCCCGGTTGATATGACCAAGCACTTCCGAAGGCTTGAATTCCGGCAACGTGCCGTTGCGCTTGGACTCGAACAGCAAGCGCGTGGTCATGAACTTCAGCAGCACGGTGACGAACGCTGAAGAGGCGCCATGGCCCGAGACGTCGGCCAGGTAGAATGCCACCCGACGCTCGTCGACGCGGAAGTAATCGACAAAATCACCCGACAGGTACAGCGACGGGATGATCTGGTGAGCAAACTGAAATTCGTCAATGCGCCACGGGCTTTCCGGCAGCATGTTCATCTGCACCTGGCGACCGGCGTTCTGGTCTTCCTGGAGCAGGTTCAGGCTGGCTTCGAGCTCGCGGTTGGCCTTCTCCAGCTTCTCGCGGTAGCGCTGGTTCTCCAGCAACAGGCGCGCACGATCAAGCGCGCGACGCACCGAGTGCTCGAGCACGGCCAGGTCTTCGAGAGGCTTGATCAGGTAGTCCGCTGCACCCAGGCGCAGCGCCTCGACCGCGTCGT
Organism: Pseudomonas sp. 13B_3.2_Bac1; assembly: GCF_025466205.1. NCBI lineage: Bacteria > Pseudomonadati > Pseudomonadota > Gammaproteobacteria > Pseudomonadales > Pseudomonadaceae > Pseudomonas > Pseudomonas sp. 13B_3.2_Bac1. The sequence continues at coordinate 40,866 of NZ_JANLOG010000117.1, read as the reverse complement.
TCATCACGCCCGCCCCCGAAACGACGATCATCGGCGTTTGCGGTGACCGCTCGGTGACCTGACGGATGAATTCGAGACCGCCCATCTGCGGCATGCGCAGATCGCAGATGACCAGGTCGGGCTTGTCTTGCTCGAATACCTGAAGACCCTGTTGGCCGTTGCTGGCCTGCAGGACGCTGAAACCACTGTCTTCCAAATAGGCCGCGAGGCTCGCGCGCACTACTTCGTCATCATCGATTATCAGCAGCGTGGCACTGGTTTTTGGCATGTGGGCAAACGGCGCCAGAATTAGGTTGGCGTAGCAGGCGGGGCATCGGCCCGGCTCAGACTACTGGATTCGCTTTCTAGCCTCTCTGCTGCACCGCTTTCGAGCACTGAGCCGGAACGCGATTGCACCAGAGGTGCCCTTCTAAGGCGCAGACGGTACTCCCATCCGCGGGGCGTTTCAAGCATGCGCCGATGGTCGCTTGACGACTTTACTTGTCAAATCACCGAGAGTTATAAGAACAGCTCAAACCGTAACCCAATGGAAGGTCAAAGCCATGAGTCAAACCGGTCGGGACTACAGCGAAAAGCGCGATTTCATCCGCATGCGGGTCGATGCCGATGTGGTGTTGATTCATGAAGGGGATCAGGTGTCGGGCGTGTGCATCGACCTCTCCAGCAGTGGCATGCAGGTTGAAGCACCGCGCCAGTTCGCGGTCGGCGACCGCTTGAGCGTGCGCATCGACTCCGAGCACGCGGCGCTGAGCGGACTGGAGGCCGAGACTGAAGTGGTCTGGGTCAAGCCCCAGGACGGTGACAGCCAGAAACTCGGTCTGACCATTCTGAAGATGAAATAAGCGCACACAAAAAAGGCGGCCTCAAGAGGCCGCCTTCTGGTCATGGATCGACATTAAAAATCGTCTACGACCTTACCATCCTTGACCTTGAACTCGCGGTTCTGCAGGTAGGCGTTGCGGATGAAGGTGTATTTGTCGCCGCTGATCAGCTTTTCGCTCGACAGCAGGCTGGCGCGGGTGTCGACGATGTTCAGGCCGAACGTCGAGTTACGCACCGGGATGTCGTTGATGTAGCGATACGGAGCGGTGTAGCTGTCGACGTATTTCGACGGTGCGTCACGCAGGGTGCTAGGGCCGAGCAACGGCAGCATCACATACGGACCGCTGCCAACGCCCCAGTAACCGAGAGTCTGACCGAAGTCTTCGTCGCTGCGATGCAGGCCCATTTTCGTGCCGACGTCGAAGAAGCCCAGCAGGCCGAAGGTGGTGTTGAAAATGATACGCGCGGTATCGACACCGGCTGCTGCAGGTTTGGCCTGCAGAATGTTGTTCGCCAGGTTGGTGACATCACCGACGTTGCGGAACATGTTGTGGATGCCGTCCTCGAGGAACTGCGGCGTCACGTACTCGTAACCCTGCGCCAGCGGCTTGAGCGCGTAGGTGTCGACGAAGTCGTTGAACTGGAAGATCGGGCGGTTGACGCTTTCCCAAGGGTCTTCTTCCGTTGCGGCGTTGGCGGCGAACGGAACCAGCAAGACGCTGGCACATACACATAGCTGAGCGAGAGGATTGCTCCAGCGCATAGAAAAACTCCTTGGATTTTTACTGGCGCGGGCACCCGGGCCCAGGCGTTAAGACCGCTAGTATAAGCGCAAAAGCCGTTTTGGGCAGTCTACCAATGAAGAGTCGTGTAGGACCTTTCCAAGCCCCCTTCACACGCCTGTCATCCAACTGTCACCGCCGTCCCCTAGCCTCATGACTATTTCAGGGACGTTGCCATGACACACGCTGAAGCCTTGCCTGTCGCCGCGCCCGGTCTGACCGCCGTGCTGTTCGGACTCAGTGGCTGTCTGGTGGATTTCGGTGCCCGCGCCCATCAACACGCCAGCGTACTGCCCGAACAGGCCGACGCCACGCCTGGCGCCCTCGACAGCCTGCTCAGCCTGCAGCGCCAGCAGATTCCCTGTGCGTGGATTGATGAGCTGCCCCCGGCCCTCGCGCAACCGCTGGCGGCCTCGCTGCCGGGTTGGATCAAACCGACGCAATATTCAGCAACAATCAATCCATGGCCAGCGCCGAACGCCTGCTGGCAGGCGCTGATGGGGTTGAACGTCAGCCGTCTGGATGGCTGCGTGCTGGTCAGCGGCGAGCCACGCCTGCTGCAATCTGGCCTCAACGCCGGGTTGTGGACCATTGGCCTGGCGTCCTGCGGCTCGTTGTGTGGCCTGGCGCCGAGCGAGTGGCAAGCCTTGAGCCAGAAGGAGCGCGAGCAGCTGCGCGGCAAGGCGACCCTGCAATTGTTTGGCCTCGGCGTGCACTCGGTGATCGATCATCTGGGCGAACTCGACACTTGCCTGGCCGACATCAGCCTGCGCCGCCTCAAAGGCGAAAAGCCCTGACCGGGATCATGCAGGTTGCAGCAGAGTGGATTAATCTAATGGTCAGCCATAGACCTTTGGCGCGCGGCTGCGGTCAATGCCAGTGCCTATAGATAAAAGGAACCACACCATGCCCGCCCGTGAACTTCAAGAACAGCTCAATACCCTGCGCGAGCAACTGGAGCAGAATCCGCCGCTGTCCGAAGCCGAGCGTGAAGATCTGCGTGCGCTGATGGCGCAGATTGAATCGGAAATCAAACTGGAAACTGCCACTCAGGACGCGAGCATCGCCGACGGTGTGAACCTGGCGGTGGAACGCTTCGAAGTCGAACACCCGGCCATTGCCGGCACCCTGCGCAATATCGTCAATGCGCTAGGCAGCATGGGGATCTGATTCCCCTCCCCCGAAATGCAAAAAGCCCTGCCATCACTGGCAGGGCTTTTTCATCGGTGCGATTTGAAACGCAGTCCCTTGTAGGAGTGAGCCTGCTCGCGATTGCGGTGTATCAGTCGACATCCAAGTTGAATGTCAGTCCGCTATCGCGAGCAGGCTCACTCCTACGGGAGTTATTTATTGACGCACCAGGCGATGGTTCGGCAGTTGTACCGCTTCAGTGCTGCGATACGGGTTGATATCCAGCCCACCCCGACGCACATAGCGCGCAAACACCGTCAGTTTCTCCGGCTTCAGCAAACGTTGCAGGTCGAGGAAGATCCGCTCCACGCACTGTTCGTGGAAGTCCGAATGCTGGCGGAAACTGACGATGTACTCCAGCAGGCTCGCGTGATCCAGCGCCGCGCCGCGATATTCAACTACCACGCTGCCCCAGTCCGGCTGACTGGTCACCGGGCAATTGGATTTGAGCAGATGGCTGTGCACGCTCTCTTCGACAATCCGCGAATCATCGCAACGCAGCAGTTCCGGACGCGGATGCTCATAGTTGCTGACGCTGATATCCAGATCGTCGATGCACACGCCCGGCAACGCCACGACGCCTTCGGCTTCGACATCTTTCAGGCTGCGCACGCGCACGCCGACCGGTTTGCCGGCAGCGGCCGACAAGTCCTTGACCAGCGTCGCTTCCAGGCTGGCGATATCGGCAAACGGCGTCTGGTTCAGCGAGTTCAGGTACAGCTTGAACGACTTCGATTCGATGATGTTCGGCGAATCCGCCGGAATGCTGAATTCACCGATCGCTACCACCGGTTTACCCGAGGGCAACAACCACGACAGTTCAAAGCAGTTCCAGAAATCCACGCCTTTGTACGGCAGGGTTTCGGCGGTCAGGCCCAGCTCGGCCCATTTCGCGGTACGCGGAATCGGGAACAGCAGGGACGGCGTGTAAGTGGCGATGTATTCGCTGGATTTGCCCAGCGGCGAATGTTCGGCTGCGGGATGCATGGCGGAAACCTGACTGAAGAATCAGCGGATTCTATCAGCCTTTGCGCCCGCCTTTGAGTGCTTACTGACTGACAGTCAGTTTGCCGACCATGCCCGCCTGGTAGTGACCGGGAATATTGCAGGCAAATTCCAGGCTGGTGGCTTTGCTGAAGGTCCAGGTCAGCTCAGCGGTCTTGCCCGGCTCGACCAGCACGCTGTTGGGGTCGTCGTGCTTCATGCCGTGGTCCATGCTGCCGTGATCCATGCCGGCCATGTCGTGGGACATTTCTTTCATGCCGGTAGGCGTGAGCATGCCGCTTTGCTGCATCTGCAACATTTCCTGCTGGTGTCTGGCATGCATCGCCGCGTCGCCGAGGTTGAATTCGTGCAGCAACTGGCCTTTATTCACCAGCACAAAGCGAACCGTCTCACCGGCCTTGACCTGAATCGCCTTCGGCTCGAACGACATGTCGTTCAGCACCACCTCGATGCTGCGGCTGGCCTGGGCCGCCGGGGCCGGTTGGCCGAAGTCATAGCTGTGCGCGGGTGCGGCCCAGACAGGTGAACTCAGCGCCAGCAAACAGGCGGCGACGGCCAGAGGGTTGCGCAAAAACATAGTCATACTCCAACAAGAAAAGGTTCAGCCTGTGGGAAACTCTAGCCCGCCTGCGCTGGCAGCTACCTGACAGACAGATTACAACTTTGTCAGGTTGGCGCCTGTCGCCTGCTCTCACGGTATAAAGCTTTCGTTTCTACAACCCGAGCCGCCCATGAAACTGCTGATCGTCGAAGACCAACCGAAAACCGGCCACTATCTGCGCCAGGGCCTGACCGAGGCCGGGTTCAACACAGAGCTGGTGGCCGACGGCAACAGCGGTCAGCAACTGGCCTTGAGCGGTGATTATGCGCTGCTGATCCTCGACGTGATGCTGCCCGGGCGCAGCGGTTGGCAGATCCTGCATGCGGTGCGCACTGCCGGCCTCGACACGCCGGTACTGTTTCTGACCGCCAAAGATGCCGTGGAAGACCGGGTTCACGGCCTCGAACTCGGCGCCGACGATTATCTGGTCAAACCCTTCGCCTTCTCCGAACTGCTGGCCCGGGTGCGCAGCCTGCTGCGCCGGGGCAGCGCCCTGCCCCAGGAAACCAGTCTGCAACTGGCCGATCTGCGTCTGGACCTGATCCGCCGTCGCGTCGAACGCAGCGGTCAGCGCATCGACCTGACCGCCAAGGAGTTCGCCCTGTTGGAAATGCTTCTGCGCCGCCAGGGTGAAGTGCTGCCGAAATCGCTGATTGCCTCGCAAGTCTGGGACATGAACTTCGACAGCGACACCAACGTGATCGAAGTGGCGATCCGGCGCCTGCGCCTGAAGATCGACGATGACTTCCCCAACAAACTGATCCACACCGTGCGCGGCATGGGTTACGTGCTTGAAGAGCGTCCGGCCTGATGCCTCGCCTGTCCCTGAGTTCGCGTCTGGCCTTGCTGTTTGCCGCCTGCACCTCCGTGGTCTCGCTGTTCGCCGGGGTGCTGTTCAACCGCGCCAGCGAGGCGCACTTCATTGAGCTCGACCAGCAATTGCTCGACGGCAAGCTGATCGGTTTGCGCCGTGCCTTGCAGGATGTTCAGGCCAGCGAGAGTGAAACGCGGCTGGCCGATGAACTCAGCCGGCAGGCCGATCTTTCGCTGCGCATCACCGGGGCCGATGGCCAGCGCTGGTATGACAGCTCGATCAAAGTACCACCGGACTTGCCGCAACAGCCCGGCCTGTCGACCATCAGCAATGACGGCATGGACTATCGCGTGCTCAATGCCCCGCTCTACCCGGACAAACCCGATACGCCCCAACTGACACTGCTGCTGGACATCACCCATCACCAGCACTTTTTGCAACGCATGCAGCACCTGATCTGGCTGACCGTCGGGTTGTCGGCGCTGGCCACCGCGCTGCTCGGCGCCTGGGCTGCACGCAGCGGCTTGCGTCCGCTGCGGCGCATGAGTGCAGTGGCACGTGGGATTTCCGCACATTCGCTCAACGCCCGACTGCCGGAAGCGCAAATGCCGCCAGAACTGGCGGAAATGGCCCACAGCTTCAACGCAATGCTCGGACGCCTCGACGACTCGTTTCAACGGCTGTCGGCGTTCTCTGCCGACATCGCCCATGAACTGCGCACACCGCTGTCGAATCTGCTGACCCACACCCAGGTCACCCTCACCCGCCCGCGACCGATCGAGGATTACCGCGAAGCCCTGCACAGCAATCTCGAAGAACTGCAATGGATGGCGCAACTGGTCAACGACATGCTTTATCTGGCCAAGGCTGACCACGGTTTGCTGATGCCCAAGCGTGAGGCGCTGGAACTGGCGGATGAGAGCGATGTGCTGCTGGAGTTTTTTGCGCCACTGGCCGAGGACGCCGGGGTGACGCTGAGCCGCGAAGGTCATGCGCGCATGGAAGGTGATCGCAATATGTTGCGCCGGGCCTTGTCGAATCTGCTGGACAACGCGCTGCGATTTACTCCGGCGACGGGCAGCGTGCGCTTGTCCATCGTCGATCAGCCGCACAGGGTGCAGGTGTCGGTGGAGAACAGTGGCGAAGGCATTTCAACAGAACTGTTGCCACGGCTGTTTGACCGGTTTTATCGGGCGGATCCGGCGCGGCAGGAAGGCAGCAGTGAACATGCTGGGTTGGGGTTGGCGATTACCCAATCGATCGTCCGCGCGCATGGTGGGCAGATTCATTGCGAATCGGCTGCGGGGTGGACGCGGTTTGTGATTGAGTTGCCCAAGGGAGTTTGAGGCCAGCAGGTCCGGCCCCTTCGCGAGCAAGCCCGCTCCCACATTGGATCTGCGTCGTACACAAATCCCCTGTGGGAGCGGGCTTGCTCGCGAAGGCGGTATTGGCGCTTACGAATATCTCAACGCGTGAGCCGGCTCGATCTTCGCCGCCCGCAACGCCGGGTACACCGTCGCCAGGAAGCTCAGAATAAAGCCTGCCGAGCAGATCAACAGCACATCCCCGCCCTGCAATTCCGAAGGCAGGTTGCTGACGAAGTACACATCGGAACTGAAGATGTGCTGGCCAGTGACACGCTCGACCCAACCAACCATTTCACTGACGTTGAGCGCCGCGATCACCCCGAGCACGCCGCCAATCAGTGTGCCGACAATGCCGATCACCGTGCCCTGCACCATGAAGATCGCCATGATCTGCCGTGGCGTGGCGCCGATGGTGCGCAGGATCGCGATGTCCGCGCCCTTGTCGTTCACCACCATGATCAGCGTGGCGATGATGTTGAACGCCGCCACCGCGACGATCATCAGCAACAGCAGGCCGATCATGGTTTTTTCCATTTTCATCGCGCTGAACAGGCTGCCCTGGGTGTGGGTCCAGTCATCCGCCTTGAAGTCGGCACCGAGACCAGCGGCGATGTCCGAGGATACTTTCGGCGCGGCGTACAGGTCCTTCACCGCCAGGCGCACGCTCTGCACCTGATTCGGCTGCCAGTGCTGCATGGTCGCGGCATCGGCCACGTGAATCAGGCCCATCGAACCGTCCAGTTCGGCGCCGACCTTGAACACACCGACTACGTTCAGGCGCTGCATGCGCGGGGTGATACCCCCCGGTGCGGTGCTGACTTCCGGCACGATCAGGGTGATCTTGTCACCGACATTGAGACGGAAGCGCCGCGCGGTGATTTCACCGATCACCACACCGAACTCGCCGGGTTTCAGATCATCAAGACGACCCTGCACGATGTGCTGGGCCACGATCGACACCTTGCCTTCCTGGGCCGGATCGACACCGCTGATCTGGATTGGCTGCATCGAGCCCTTGTAGGACAGCATGCCTTCCATCTCGGTGAACGGCACGGCGGCGGTCACTTCGGGATTTTTCAGCGCGGCAGCGGCCACTGGCTGCCAGTCATCGATCGGCTTGACGCCAACGATGGTCGCGTGCGGCACCATGCCGAGGATGCGCGAGCTCATCTCGCGCTGAAAACCGTTCATCACCGACAGCACCACGATCATCGCCAGCACGCCGAGGGCGAGCCCGATCATCGAAGTCATCGAGATGAACGAAACAAAGCGATTGCGGCGTTTGGCGCGGGTATAGCGCGTGCCGATAAAGATCGATAACGGTCTGAACATTCGCTGGGGCACCGTATAAAAATAAAAGACCCGATGCCTTTTCAGGCACCGGGTTTCGGTCGGTCAGATGGTGGTCAAGCAGCCTTCCTGCAATTGCAGGACGCGGTCCATCTGGCGGGCCAGGTTCATGTCGTGAGTCACCACCAGGAACGCGGTGCGCATCGAAGTGCTGAGTTCCAGCATCAAGTCCTGAATGCCTTCGGCGGTGTGCGAATCGAGGTTACCGGTCGGTTCGTCGAGCATCACCAGGCCTGGATTGTTCACCAGTGCACGGGCGATGGCCACACGCTGGCGCTCACCACCGGACAGCTCGGCCGGTTTGTGTTCCAGACGATGACCCAGACCTACGCGCTCGAGCAACGCCGTAGCGCGCTGACGTGCTTCCGGGATCGCAGTCTTGCCGATCAGCAACGGCATGCAGACGTTTTCCAGCGCGGTGAATTCCGGCAGCAAGTGGTGGAACTGGTACACGAACCCAAGGGCGCGGTTACGCAGCAGGCCACGCTTCTTCTCGCTCAGGGCCGACAGTTCTTCACCGTCGAGCCAGACGCTGCCCTCGGTCGGCGTATCGAGACCGCCCAGCAGGTTGAGCAAGGTGCTCTTGCCCGAGCCGGACTTGCCGACGATCGCGACACGCTCGCCCGGGTGCAACTCCAGTTGCAGACCGGCCAACACTTGCACCGACTCCGGGCCTTCCTCGTAGGATTTGCCGAGGTTGCGGCAGCTCAAGATTGCTTTATCACTCATGCCCGACTCACTCATAACGTAGCGCCTCCGCCGGCTGGGTGCGCGCGGCACGCCAGGCGGGATACAGGGTGGCGAGGAAACTCAGGACCAACGCAGCCGCGCAGACCATGACCACGTCCTGGCTCTGCACCTGCGACGGCAGGTAATCAATGAAATACACATCAGCGTTGAGGAACTTGTGGCCGATCAGCCCTTCGAGGGCGGAAATCGCCGCGCTGACGTTCAACGCCGCGAGAATCCCGACCACCGCGCCGATGGCGGTGCCGACCACGCCGATCACGGTGCCCTGCACCATGAATGTACGCATGATCGTCCCTGGCGTAGCGCCGAGGGTGCGCAGAATGGCGATGTCGCTCTTCTTGTCGTTCACCACCATCACCAGCGTGGAAATGATGTTGAACGCAGCCACCGCGACGATCAGCAGCAACAGCAGCCCGATCATGGCTTTTTCCATGCGGATCGCCTGATACAGATTGCCGTGGGTGCGGGTCCAGTCGCGGGCGTAGTAATGGTCTTCGCCCAGTTGCTGGGCGATGGTCCAGGCCACGCGCGGCGCCTGGAACAGATCATCGAACTTCAACCGGATGCCCTGCACCTGATCAGGTTTCCAGCGGTGCATCTTCGCCAGATCCTGCAGGTTGGTGACGCCCAGATAGCCGTCCAGCTCACCGGCGCCGACATGAAAAATGCCGACCACGGTGAAACGCTTCATGCGCGGGAACATCCCGGCCGGGGTCACGCTGACCTCCGGCGCGACGAAGGTGACCTTGTCACCGAGGCCTACGCCGAGCTTGGTCGCGGCCTTGTCGCCGATGACGATGCCGAAGCTGCCCGGCGTCAGGTCGTCGAGTTTGCCCTGCTTCATGAAGTTGTCGATGATCGACACATTGCGCTCGAGCGCGGGGTCGATGGCGTTGAGCAACACCTTGGACACCTGGCCGTTGTTGGTCAGCAAACCCTGCATCTGGGTGAACGGCGCAACGGCCGTCACCTCCGGGTTGCGCTTGACCTTGGCGGCGAGGCTTTGCCAATCGTTGATCGGTTCGCCGGTTTCAAGAGTCGCGTGGGGCACCATGCCCAACACGCGGGTGCGCATCTCATGATCGAAGCCGTTCATCACCGATAGCACCACGATCATCACGACCACGCCAAGGGCGAGCCCGATCATCGAAGTCAGGGAAATGAATGACACAAAATGATTGCGACGCTTTGCACGGGTATAACGCGTGCCGATAAATACGAAGAGAGGTCTGAACATGTCGGGGCTTGTTCGGAGGGAAAAGGAACGTCCTTGTGGCGGGGGTCGATAACCAGCTTTACACTCAGACCACCGCCGCTACCATGGGTTCGCCATGTCGACATTAGATGAAGAAGATCGCCGCGAATACTACCGTATCGAGGACACGATCGCACTGGAAATTCGGCCCCTGTCCGCTCCCGAAGCCGCAGGCCAGGAAGTGTTGCAGGATGCTTCCCCGCTGTTCAACCTGCTCAGCGAACTGCACCTGAGCGAATTCGAGTCGCAGCACCTGTTGCGCCAGATCAGCGAGCGCGACCGGGCCATCGCCGCGTTCCTCAAATCCCAGAACAAACGTATCGACCTGCTCAGCCAGGTGGTCGCCCTGACCGTGCTCGGCCATATCGGCGAGCCGCAACCGGTGATCATCTCCGAAGGCGGGATCGATTTTCAGCACCCGACCGCGCTGGCCACTGGCGCGCACCTGTCGGTGAAACTGGTGCTGATGCCGCAGGCGCTGGGTCTGTTGCTGCGCGCCCGCGTCACCCATTGCGACCGCAAGGGCGATGGCTACGACGTCGGCACCGAGTTCGAACACTTGACCGACGCCCAGCGCCAGTTGCTCGCCCGCTATATCCTGCAGAAACAGGCCCAGGAACGACGCCTGGCCCGTGAACAGAACGAATCAGGCATTTAAATTAAGGAAGCACCGTGACCCTCATCTACGGCCACCGCGGCGCCAAGGGCGAAGCACCGGAAAACACCCTGACCAGTTTTCAGGAATGTCTCAAGCACGGCGTACGCCGTTGTGAACTGGATCTGCACCTGTCGAAGGACGGCGAGCTGATGGTGATCCACGACCCTACCCTCAAGCGCACCACCGACCGGCGCGGCAAGGTGGTCGAGCACACCGCCGCCGAACTGGTGACCTATGACGCGCGCAAGGGCGGCCCGGGCTGGATCAAGCCGTGCCCAATTCCGACACTGGAAGAGCTGTTCGAAAAATGTGATTTCGAGCACTGGCAGCTGGAAGTCAAAAGTGCATCGCGCACCCGCGCGGCGACCACTGTGCTGGCGATTCGCGAGATGGCCCAGCGTCATGGCTTGCTGGACAAGGTCACCATTACTTCGAGTTCGCGGGAAGTGCTGAAGGCGGCACTGGACCTGGTGCCGGACGTGTCGCGGGGACTGGTGGCCGAATACGCCTGGCTCGACCCGCTAAAGGTCGCGGCCAGCTATGGCTGTGAGATTCTGGCGTTGAACTGGACGCTGTGTACGCCGGAACGCCTGCAGAAGGCGCAGCGTCAGGGGCTGCATGTGTCGGTGTGGACCGTCAACGAGCCTGCGCTGATGCGCAGACTCGCCGACTTCGGCGTTGACAGCCTGATTACAGACTTTCCCGGTTTGGCCACTGCCACCCTCGAGAATTGCTGAAATCGGTCTCCCCGGCCGGCTCAGGCCACCGGCCGGAGCCCGTCAAAAAAGCCGGTTGAGGCCGTCGTACGCCGCTACCCGATAGGCTTCGGCCATGGTCGGGTAGTTGAACGTGGTGTTGACGAAGTACTTCAGGGTGTTCAACTCGCCAGGCTGGCTCATGATCGCCTGACCGATGTGCACGATCTCCGACGCCTGATAACCGAAGCAGTGAACACCCAGCACTTCCAGGGTTTCACGGTGGAACAGGATCTTCAGCATGCCTTGCGGCTCGCCGGCGATCTGCGCACGCGCCATGCTCTTGAAGAACGCCTTGCCGACTTCATACGGCACCTTGGCCTGGGTCAGCTCCTGCTCGTTCTTGCCGATCGAGCTGATCTCCGGAATGGTGTAGATGCCGGTCGGCACGTCATTCACAAAGCGCCAGCTACCGTTATCGACGATGCTGCCGGCAGCCGAACGACCCTGGTCGTGGGCAGCACTGGCCAGGCTCGGCCAGCCGATCACGTCGCCGGCACCGTAGATGTTCGGCACGCAAGTGCGGTAGGCCTCGTCGACTTCGATCTGGCCACGGCTGTTGACCTTGACGCCGATGTTTTCCAGACCGAGCTGGTCGGTGTTGCCGGTACGGCCGTTGCACCAGAGCAAGGCGTCGGCCTTGATCTTCTTGCCGGACTTCAGGTGCAGGATCACACCGTTGTCCACACCTTCAACGCGATCGTAGTCCTCGTTGTGGCGCACAGTGATGTTGTTGTTGCTGAAGTGGTAGCTCAACGCCTGGGAGATTTCCGAGTCGAGGAAGCTCAGCAACTGACCACGGTTGTCCACCAGTTCAACCAGTACCCCCAGACCGCTGAAAATCGAGGCGTATTCGCAACCGATCACGCCGGCGCCGTAAACGATCAGTTTGCGCGGGGTGTGGCCGAGGCTGAGGATGGTGTCGCTATCGTAGATACGCGGGTGATTGAAATCGATGTCCGCCGGACGATACGGGCGCGAACCGGTGGCGATGATGATGTGCTTGGCCACCAGCTTCTCGACCACACCGTTGGCGCAGACCACTTCGATGGTTTGCTCGTCGGCGAAGCTGCCGGTGCCGAAGAACACGTCGACGCGGTTACGGGCGTAGTAGCCGGTACGCGAAGCGACTTGTTTGGAAATGACTTTCTCGGCGCTTTTCAACACGTCCGGGAAGGAGAACCAGCGCGGCTCGCCGATCGCCCGGAACATCGGGTTGGTGTTGAACTGCATGATCTGCCGGACCGAGTGACGCAGGGCCTTGGACGGGATGGTTCCCAGGTGGGTGCAGTTACCGCCGACCTGGCGACGGCTATCGACCATCGCCACCTTGCGCCCTGCTTTGGCGGCGTTCATTGCCGCGCCTTCTCCCGCCGGGCCGGAACCCAACACCACCACGTCGTAGTTGTAGACAGCCATGCGTACTCCTCAGAACAGGCCGCGGTGCCAGCAGCACCGGCGGCTAAATCACGCCGAATCGCGGCGCGAAGGAACAATTGGGGGTCAGTAAAGAACCCGGACACAGTCTATAGAAGCGTCAACGCCGCGCACATTAACCCTTGGTCGCGTCGTAGGCTACTTTTGCCTGCACTACAACGCCAGCTTTCGTACTGTTTTCAGTCAACTTTTGCGTGATTGAGGCGCTCGAAAGCCGTACTGGTGCGGATAACGAAACCTGTATCGGCACGAATGACAAAGAATGCACCAATGTCATGTTTTTCGGCATAGTCCCAAGCCCTTTCAGGCCCGAGAATCAGCAACAGCGTCGATAGTCCATCGGCCATCAACGCCGAAGGATGAATCACCGTGACCGACGCCAGGTTGTGTAGGACCGGCGCCCCGCTACGCGCATCGAAGGTGTGGGAATAGCGCCGGCCATCCTGCAGGAAATAGTTGCGGTAATCACCGGAGGTGGAAACGCCGCAGCCGTCGACCTGAATGATCCGTTCGGCCACCTGTTGATCGTCTCGCGGTTCTTCCAGCGCAATACGCCAGGACGAGCCATCAAGCTTCTTGCCCTTGGCCTTTAGCTCACCGGTGGCTTCGGCGAGATAGTCATGGATGCCCATCGACTCGAGCCTGGCTGCGATGGTGTCGACGGCGTAACCGGCGGCGATGCTGTTGAAGTCGACTTCGACCGGCGCATCCTTGCACAAGCGGTCGCCGTCGATATGCAAATGGTGGTAGCCGACCCGCTCAAGGGTTTCGGACAGTGCGGCGGGACTGGGGACTTTCTCTTCACGCCCTTGCGGGCCGAACCCCCACAGGTTCATCAGCGGCTCGACGGTCAGGTCGTAGGAACCTTCGCTTTGCTCTGACAGCTGTTCGCCGACACGGACCAATTCGAGCACGGCAGCCGGCATGGTCTGACAGCTGTTCGCCGGCAATGCATTGAAGCGCTCGATGTCTGAGTCACTGCGATAGGTCGACATCTGCTGATCGACGTCGGTGAGGATTTTTTCCACTTCAAGCTGGACCTGCGCGGCCTCGGGAAGACCGGCGTGGCGCACGTACTTGATTGAATAGGTGCTGCCCATGGTCGGGCCGCCGAAGCTTTCCATGGAGTCGCCGTTGCCGCAGCCGGACAAGGCGCCCACCAGCAGCAAAAGGCTGATCAGCCTCCTTTTAGACAAATCCCCTACTCCCCACACAAAGCTGAAGATTATGCGCCAGAACCTGTAGGAGCTGCCGAGTGAAACGAGGCTGCGATCTTTTGCTTTTGATCTTTTCAAGCAACATCAAAAGATCGCAGCGTTCCGCAGCTCCTACAGGTTTTTCATTCGCTTGATAGCGTCATGCTGGCCTTCGTAATGGCTATATCGTTTAAGCAGTGCCCTAACCAATTGTTGCCTAACGTTCTTTATACACATATGGTTACAAAACTGTTCACGGGTACTGCCTGAGTTTGCCGCGTGACGGCGAGGACGTGTCTAGTTCAGGGATTTCCAATAAGACAGCCAACAGAGAGTACGAACCAATGTCCTCCACCACGGGCAAAGGCAAAGCGATTTTTCGCGTTGTCAGCGGCAATTTTCTCGAGATGTTCGACTTTATGGTCTATGGCTTCTACGCCACGGCCATTGCCAAAACCTTCTTCCCGGCCGACAGCGCCTTCGCTTCCCTGATGCTCTCCCTGGCGACGTTCGGTGCCGGCTTCCTGATGCGTCCGCTGGGAGCGATTTTCCTCGGTGCCTATATCGACCGCCATGGCCGTCGCCAGGGTCTGATCATTACGTTGGCGCTGATGGCCGCCGGTACGGTGCTGATTGCCTGCGTCCCCGGTTACGCCACCCTCGGCGTCGCCGCCCCGCTGATCGTGCTATTCGGTCGTTTGTTGCAAGGCTTCTCGGCCGGCGTCGAGCTGGGCGGTGTTTCGGTGTACCTGGCGGAAATCGCCACACCGGGCCGCAAGGGCTTTTTCGTCAGTTGGCAGTCGGCAAGCCAGCAAGCAGCGGTGGTCTTTGCCGGCCTGCTCGGGGTGGGTCTCAACCACTGGCTGAGCCCGGAACAGATGGGTGACTGGGGCTGGCGCGTGCCGTTCCTGATCGGCTGCATGATCGTTCCGGTGATCTTCGTGATTCGTCGCTCGCTGGAAGAAACGCCGGAATTCCAGGCGCGTAAACATCGCCCTACCCTGCGCGAAATCGTCCGTTCGATCGGCCAGAACTTTGGCATCGTCATCGCCGGCATGGCGCTGGTGGTGATGACCACGGTTTCGTTCTACCTGATCACCGCCTACACCCCGACCTTCGGCAAGGCCGAACTGCATCTGTCGGACTTCGACGCGCTGCTGGTGACCGTGTGCATCGGCCTGTCGAACTTCTTCTGGCTGCCAGTGATGGGCTCGGTATCTGACAAGATCGGGCGCAAACCCCTACTGCTGGCGGCGACCATTCTGGCAATCCTGACCGCTTACCCGGCATTGTCGTGGCTGGTGGCGAACCCGAGCTTCAGTCATTTGCTGATCGTCGAACTGTGGCTGTCGTTCCTGTACGGCTCGTACAACGGTGCGATGGTGGTGGCGCTGACCGAAATCATGCCGGTGGAAGTGCGCACGACCGGGTTCTCGCTGGCCTATAGCCTGGCGACGGCGACCTTTGGCGGCTTTACGCCAGCGGCCTGTACTTACCTGATCCATGTGCTGGACAACAAGGCTGCGCCGGGGATCTGGCTCAGCGGTGCGGCGGTGCTGGGGCTGATTGCGACGCTGGTGCTGTTCCGTGGCAACAAGCATGAGCTGCGGACTGCGCAGGCCTCGATAGTCGGCGGCGCCCGATAGGACGCCTTCGGGAGCAAGCCCCCTCCCACAGTGTCCGGTGGTGCCAACACGATGATGTGAACACCGCCAAACCTGTGGGAGGGGGCTTGCTCCCGAAGAGGCCGGTACAGGCAATAAAGATTCAGCAGGCATAAAAAAACGCCCCGACCAAAGTCGGGGCGTTTTCATTTGCAGCTAAGGCTTAGCGCGGGAACGCTGGCGGGTTTACACCGGCCATGTCTTCCATCACGCGAACCACCTGGCAGCTGTAGCCGAACTCGTTGTCGTACCAGACGTACAGAACAACGCGGTTGTCCTGAACGATGGTTGCTTCAGCATCGACCACACCGGCGTGACGCGAACCCACGAAGTCAGTGGACACCACTTCCTGCGAGTTGACGAAGTCGATTTGCTTGTGCAGATCGGAGTGCAGCGCCATGTAGCGCAGGTACTCGTTCATCTCTTCACGGCTGGCGGCTTTCTCAAGGTTCAGGTTGAGAATGGCCATCGACACGTTTGGCGTCGGAACGCGGATCGCGTTACCGGTCAGCTTGCCGGCCAGCTCAGGCAGGGCCTTGGCAGCAGCGGTGGCAGCACCGGTCTCGGTGATCACCATGTTCAGCGCGGCGGAACGGCCACGGCGATCGCCCTTGTGGAAGTTGTCGATCAGGTTCTGGTCGTTGGTGTACGAGTGAACGGTTTCGACGTGACCGTTGATGATGCCGAACTTGTCATTCACAGCCTTCAGCACCGGCACGATGGCGTTGGTGGTGCAGGAAGCGGCGGACACGATCTTGTCGTCAGCGGTGATTTCGTTGTGGTTGATACCGTGAACGATGTTCTTCAGCTTGCCTTTGCCAGGCGCGGTCAGAACAACGCGAGCAACACCCGGGCATTGCAGGTGCTGACCCAGGCCATCGGCGTCACGCCATACACCGGTGTTGTCCACCAGCAGCGCGTCTTTGATGCCGTACTGGGTGTAATCCACCTCGGTCGGGTTCTTCGCGTAGATCACCTGGATCAGGTTACCGTTGGCGGTGATGGTGTTGTTTTCTTCGTCGATGACGATGGTGCCGTTGAACGGGCCGTGTACCGAATCGCGACGCAGCAGGCTGGCGCGTTTGGTCAGGTCGTTTTCGGCGCCTTTGCGCACGACGATGGCACGCAGACGCAGACCGTCGCCACCACCGGTTTTCTCGATCAGGATGCGCGCCAGCAGACGGCCGATACGACCGAAGCCGTACAGCACAACGTCAGTGCCTTTACGGGCCGAAGCGTTTTGCTGACCAACCACGTCAGCCAGCTCTTCACGAACGAACTGCTCGGCGCTGCGGCCATTGCCTTCGCTGCGGAATTTGAACGCCAACTTGCCCAGGTCTACCGAAGCCGCGCCGAGCTTGAGCTCGCTCATGGCTTTAAGCAGAGGGAATGTTTCGTGGACGGAGAGTTCGCTATCGTCGGAGGAACGGTGGCGAGCAAAGCGGTGAGCTTTGAGAATCGCGATGACAGACTGGTTGATCAGGCTGCGGCCATAGATCGAGCTCACCACGTTGTTATTGCGGTAGAGCTGACCGATAAGCGGAATCATCGCTTCTGCGAGTGCTTCACGGTCGATCCATTCACCAAGACACTGGTCGGGCTTCTGAGTCACGGGAACCTTCCACATGTAGGGGCAGAAAAAAGGGGCTACATTATGCCGCCGAGAACCTCTTGTAGCAATGCGCGCTTGTCGCGCAATCGGTAACAAAATTCCGTTCAAAAAAATTACGCCCCGCGCCAGCCCAGTAAAACCGGGGCTTTCAGCGCAGTCAATTTTTCGACGACTGTTAGACGATGTCTGTAACCCTCCGTAACACCAGTCGATTTCGGCACTACATAACCACTAAAAAAGTGCTCGTTTTTATGGTTACCACTACATTTCGCGCAAACCGCGAAGATAGACGCAGTCTGCAACTGACAGGCGGCACCGGACGCCGCTACAATTACCGACTTTGTCGCAACGCCTGGAGCTCAACCTTCCGTGCCTGTTCTGCGTCTACCGCTTCTCCCTGCCGCGGCAGGTAAACAGCATTGGGGCAACTTGCCCGGTGCCGCCCTCAGCCTGGCGATTGCCGAGGCTGCCAGCGCAGCCAAGCGCTTCACGCTGCTACTGACCGCCGACAGCCAGAGTGCCGAACGGCTGGAGCAGGAGCTGAGCTTCTTCGCCCCGGATTTGCCGGTTCTGCATTTTCCCGACTGGGAAACCCTGCCGTACGATCTGTTCTCGCCGCACCAGGACATCATTTCCCAGCGTATCGCCAGCCTTTATAGACTGCCGGAGCTGGCGCACGGCGTGCTGGTGGTCCCGATCACCACCGCACTGCATCGCCTGGCGCCGACCAAATTCCTGCTCGGCAGCAGTCTGGTGCTGGATGTCGGCCAGAAGCTCGATGTCGAACAGATGCGCTCACGCCTGGAAGCCAGCGGCTATCGCTACGTCGATACGGTTTACGAGCACGGCGAGTTCACCGTACGCGGCGCGCTGATCGACCTGTTCCCGATGGGCAGCAAACTGCCCTATCGCATCGACCTGTTCGACGACGAAATCGAAACCCTGCGCACCTTCGATCCGGAAAACCAGCGTTCCATCGACAAGGTCGAATCGGTCAAGCTGCTGCCGGCCCGCGAGTTCCCGCTGCAGAAAGATGCAGTCACGCGCTTCAAGGCGCGCTTTCGCGAGCGTTTCGACGTCGACTTCCGGCGCTGCCCGATCTTCCAGGACTTGAGCAGCGGCATCACCCCAGCCGGTATCGAGTACTACCTGCCGCTGTTCTTCGACGAAACCTCGACGTTGTTCGATTACCTGCCGCAGGACACTCAAGTGTTCTCGCTGCCGGGTATCGAACAAGCAGCAGAAAACTTCTGGAACGACGTGCGCAATCGCTACGAAGAGCGCCGCGTCGATCCATCGCGCCCTCTATTGCCGCCTGCGGAATTGTTCCTGCCGGTGGAAGACTGCTTCGCCCGCCTCAAGAGCTGGCCGCGGGTCGTCGCCAGTCAGCAGGACGTCGAATCCGGTGCCGGTCGCGAGCGCTTCCCGGCGCAGGCACTGCCAAACCTGGCGATCGAAGCCAAGGCCACGCAACCGCTGGCGGCGCTCTCGGCGTTCCTCGATGAATTCCCCGGGCGTGTGCTGTTCACCGCCGAGTCCGCGGGCCGTCGTGAAGTCCTGCTGGAACTGCTGGAACGTCTGAAGCTGCGGCCGAAAACCGTCGACAGCTGGCCGGACTTCGTTTCGAGCAAGGATCGTCTGGCGATCACCATTGCGCCGCTCGACGAAGGCTTGATGCTCGATGACCCGGCGCTGGCGCTGGTGGCCGAGAGCCCGCTGTTCGGTCAGCGAGTCATGCAGCGCCGCCGTCGCGAAAAGCGCGCCGACGCCAACAACGATGCGGTGATCAAGAACCTCACCGAACTGCGCGAAGGCGCACCGGTGGTGCACATCGACCACGGTGTCGGACGTTATCTCGGCCTGACGATTCTGGAGATCGACAATCAGGCGGCGGAATTCCTCACCCTGGAATACGCGGAGAACGCCAAGCTCTACGTGCCGGTGGCCAACCTGCATCTGATCGCCCGCTACACCGGCAGCGATGACGCGCTGGCGCCGCTGCACCGACTCGGCTCCGAGACCTGGCAGAAAGCCAAGCGCAAAGCCGCCGAACAGGTGCGCGATGTCGCGGCTGAGCTGCTCGACATCTATGCCCGTCGTGCCGCCCGCGAAGGCTACGCGTTTGCCGACCCGAAAGCCGATTACGCGACCTTCAGCGCCGGTTTCCCGTTCGAAGAAACGCCGGACCAGCAAGCGACCATCGAAGCTGTGCGCGAAGATATGCTCGCGCCAAAGCCGATGGACCGTCTGGTCTGCGGCGACGTGGGTTTCGGCAAGACCGAAGTGGCAATGCGCGCCGCGTTCATCGCCGTGCACGGCGGACGCCAGGTAGCGATTCTGGTGCCGACCACCCTGCTCGCCCAGCAGCACTACAACAGCTTCCGCGACCGCTTCGCCGACTGGCCAGTGACCGTGGAAGTGATGAGCCGCTTCAAATCGGCCAAGGAAGTCAACGCGGCGATCGCCGATCTCGCGGAAGGCAAGATCGATATCGTCATCGGCACGCACAAGCTGCTGTCCGACGACGTGAAGATCAAAAACCTCGGGCTAGTGATCATCGATGAAGAACACCGCTTTGGTGTGCGGCAGAAAGAACAGCTCAAGGCCCTGCGCAGCGAAGTCGACATTCTCACGCTGACCGCCACGCCGATTCCGCGCACGCTGAACATGGCGGTGTCGGGCATGCGCGACCTGTCGATCATTGCCACGCCGCCGGCGCGACGTCTGTCGGTGCGCACCTTCGTCATGGAGCAGAACAAGAGCACGGTCAAAGAGGCCCTGCTGCGTGAACTGCTGCGTGGCGGTCAGGTTTACTACCTGCACAACGACGTGAAGACCATCGAGAAATGCGCGGCGGATCTCGCCGAACTGGTGCCGGAAGCGCGGATCGGCATCGGCCACGGGCAGATGCGCGAACGCGAACTCGAACAGGTGATGAGCGACTTCTATCACAAGCGCTTCAACGTGCTGATCGCCTCGACCATCATCGAGACCGGCATCGACGTGCCGAGCGCCAACACCATCATCATCGAGCGCGCCGACAAGTTCGGCCTGGCGCAATTGCACCAGTTGCGTGGACGCGTCGGGCGCAGTCACCACCAGGCCTATGCCTACCTGCTGACGCCGCCACGCCAACAAATCACGTCCGATGCGGAAAAGCGTCTGGAAGCGATTGCCAATACCCAAGATCTTGGCGCTGGTTTCGTGCTGGCGACCAACGATCTGGAAATCCGTGGCGCCGGCGAACTGCTGGGCGATGGCCAGAGCGGGCAGATTCAGGCAGTCGGTTTCACCCTGTACATGGAAATGCTCGAGCGCGCAGTGAAGTCGATCCGCAAGGGCGAACAGCCGAACCTCGATCAACCGCTCGGCGGAGGCCCGGAGGTCAACCTGCGGGTGCCGGCGCTGATTCCGGAAGACTATCTGCCGGATGTTCACGCCCGTCTGATTCTGTACAAGCGCATCGCTTCGGCCACCGACGAGGAAGGCCTGAAGGATCTGCAAGTGGAGATGATCGACCGTTTCGGTCTGCTGCCTGAGCCGACCAAGAACCTGGTACGCATTACCGCACTGAAGTTGCAGGCCGAGCAGTTGGGCATCAAGAAGGTCGACGGTGGGCCGCAGGGTGGGCGTATCGAGTTCGCCGCGCAGACGCCGGTAGACCCGATGACTCTGATCAAACTGATCCAGACTCAGCCAAAACGCTACAAATTCGAAGGCGCCACGATGTTCAAGTTCCAGGTGCCGATGGAGCGCCCGGAAGAGCGCTTTAATACTGTAGAGGCGCTGTTCGAGCGCCTCCTCCCGAAAACTGTTTGAAGGACGCCGCATGCGCCTGTTTCGCTCACTGACTTTGCTACTTGCCTTGGTAGCCCCTTCGGTTTTCGCCGATGACCTGTATCAGGTCGAAATGATTCTGGTGCGCCAGAACGCTGTACCGGCGATTGTCAGCCGCGCCGCGCCGGAAGACTGGGCCGCCGGCGCTCGACGCCTGGGTGATGACAGCCTGCGCACACCCGCGCTCGGCGACATTGCCAGCAAACTCACCGCCAGCGGTGATTACAGCGTGCTGATGCACAAGGCCTGGCAGCAGACCCTCGGCGAAGCGCCGACCAAGGTCGCCGTCAGCGACGGCAAGGAACAGTTCGGCCAGTTCCCGATCGAGGGCACCCTGGAATTGAAACTCGGGCGCTTCACCGACGTGAACGCCGACTTCTGGGTCAACCAGATCGACAGCAACGGCATGGTCACTGCCAGCGAACGCCTGAAGCAGGACAGCCACACCAAGAACGGCCAGCTCAACTATCTCGACAACGGCCACCTGGCGCTGCTGATCAAGATCACCTCCCTGACGGCGCCCGCCCCACGGCAAGCCCCTGAAGCGATTCCGGACTGATCGAAGTCCTTATGTCCCCGCCCCTGAGTAAACCGTTGGCACCCTCCTGGGTCAGCCGATTCAAGGAACAGAGCCTGGAGCGTGGCCGCCGCTACGCCCTGGAGAACCGGGTACGCATCGCACAGGTCGGCGATGCAACCATCACCGCCAGTTGCGAAGGCTCTGGCGGTAACGTCTACCGTCAGACCATTCACCTGCGCGAGTCAGCCAAAGACACCCTGTTGCTGGTTGACGCCACCTGTACCTGCCCGGTGCGCAATAACTGCAAACACTGCGCCGCAGTACTCCTGCAAGTGCAGGAAACCCTCGAGTACCCTGCCGCTGCGAAAGACGCCGAGCTGCTGGGAAAACTCCAGGCCGTATTGGAGAACCGTAGCCCCAAAGCGCCGCCGCAAGTGCTGGTGGACAACGTGCAACCGCTGCCGCGCCTGTGGCTGGCGAGTGTCGAGTTCAGCGCGTTCGAGCCGCGCAACGGCAAGATGCAGCGTTACATTCAGCATCGAGCAGCGCTGTCGTTCAGCTATCTGGATGAATACGTCAGCGGGCAGAAAAACAGCGACATCCTGATCCGCCAGGAAACCCAGACCCTGCGGATAAAACGCCATCCGGAAGTGGAACAGTCCTACCGCGAACAGTTAAGAATCCTCGGCTTCCGTATCGCAACGCGCCAGAGCAAAGCGCTGCCGGAAAGCGCCGGCGAGCTGTACGAGATGGTCAACGACAGCGCCTGGCTGACGTTTACCCTCAACGAACTGCCGAAGCTGCGCACCCAAGGCTGGGAATTGCAGATCGACGAGGAGTTCGGTTTCGACCTGACCGCCGTCGACGACTGGTACGCCACCGTCGAACAGGCGCCGGAGCGCGACTGGTTCGATCTGGAACTGGGGATCATCGTCAATGGCGAACGCCTGAGCCTGCTGCCGATCCTGCTCAACCTGATGCGCTCGCACACGGAAATCCTCAACCCGGAACGCCTGGCGCGGCGCCGTGATGACGAGCTGATTCTGGTCAATGTGCCGCAACGCAACAGTGAGCACGGGCCGCTGCAAGTGGCGCTGCCCCTTGGCCGACTGAAACCGGTACTGGCAACGCTGGGCGAGTTCTACTTGCAGGAACCGGGCGAAACCACCCTGCGCCTGAGCAAGGCCGATGCCACGCGCCTCAATTCGCTGGAAGGCATTCCCCTGCTGTGGGAGGGCGGCGAGCAGATCCGCAGTTTCGCCCAACGCCTGCGCGACATTCGCGATTACACGGCCAAAGCGCCGAAGGGCTTGAACGCGACGTTGCGTCCCTATCAGCTCGAAGGCTTGAGCTGGATGCAGTCGCTGCGTCAGCTTGAGGTTGGCGGGATTCTGGCGGACGACATGGGCCTGGGCAAAACCCTACAGACCCTGGCGCATATTCTCAGTGAGAAAAACGCCGGACGCCTGGATCGACCGTGCATGGTGGTGATGCCCACCAGCCTGATCCCGAACTGGCTCGACGAAGCCGCGCACTTCACGCCGCAACTGAAAGTGGTCGCGCTGTACGGTGCCGGCCGCAAAAAGCATTTCGATCATCTGGCCGACTTCGACCTGATCCTGACCACGTATGCGCTGCTGCCCAAGGACGTCGATCGGCTGGCACAACAGCCCTTGCACGTTCTGGTGCTCGACGAAGCCCAGTACATCAAGAACCCCAACAGCAAGGCCGCGCAGGCCGCTCGCGAACTCAACGCGCGCCAGCGCCTGTGCCTGAGTGGCACACCGCTGGAAAACCACCTCGGCGAGTTGTGGTCGTTGTTCCACTTTCTGCTGCCGGGCTGGTTGGGCGATGTCAAAAGCTTCAATGCCGACTACCGCGTGCCGATCGAAAAGCGCGCCAGCGAAGTCAGGCTGCAGCACCTCAATGGGCGGATAAAACCGTTTCTGCTGCGCCGCACCAAGGAACAGGTGGCCACCGAACTGCCGCCCAAAACCGAGATCATCCACTGGGTCGATCTCAATGAGGCGCAGCGCGACGTTTACGAAACCATGCGCCTGGCGATGGACAAGAAAGTCCGCGACGAGATCACTCGCAAAGGCGTGGCGCGTAGCCAGATCATCATTCTTGAAGCCCTGCTCAAGCTGCGCCAGGTCTGCTGCGACCTGCGCCTGGTCAACGACGCCACCCTGCCCGCCCGTGGCAGCACCTCGGGCAAACTCGACAGCCTGATGGAAATGCTCGAAGAGCTGTTCGAAGAAGGTCGGCGGATTCTGCTGTTCTCGCAGTTCACCTCGATGCTGTCACTGATCGAAGACGAACTGAAAAAACGCAACGTGGCCTACGCCTTGTTGACGGGCCAGACCCGCGATCGGCGCACGCCGGTGAAGGAATTCCAGAGCGGCAAGCGTCAGATCTTTCTGATCAGCCTGAAGGCCGGCGGCGTCGGCTTGAACCTGACCGAAGCGGATACGGTGATCCATTACGATCCGTGGTGGAACCCGGCGACCGAGAATCAGGCGACTGACCGCGCGTATCGAATCGGCCAGGAGAAACCGGTGTTCGTCTACAAGATGATCGCCCGGGGCACGGTGGAAGAGAAGATTCAGCACCTGCAGAAGGAAAAGTCTGACCTGGCAGCGGGCGTACTGGATGGGCGCAAGGCCGGGGACTGGAAACTGCAGAGCGATGATATTGAAGCGCTGTTTGCGCCGTTGCCGGACAAGTTCGACAAGCGTTGAGATGCGTTTTTTCCGATAAATTGCCATCGCTGGCCAGCCAGCTCCCACGGTGCTTTGCGTTGAGCACTAATTTGTGAACATTACAAAACCTGTGGGAGCTGACTTGCCAGCGATAGGGCCATCAGATGTCGAACTCTGACCTGGACAGTCAACCCCTGGAAACCGGCAGCGGCGCAAACAGCGCCTCGATGTCACTCTGCTCCAGCTTGAACCCACCTGTCGTACCACCTTCCAGCACCGCCCCGGCCAGCGCAGCTTTCTCCTGCTGCAGCGCCTGGATTTTTTCCTCCACGGTACCTTTGGCAATCAACTTGTAAACAAACACCGGATTGTTCTGCCCGATACGATAAGCGCGATCAGTTGCCTGATTCTCCACTGCCGGGTTCCACCACGGGTCGAAGTGGATCACCGTGTCCGCAGCCGTCAGGTTCAGACCGGTACCGCCAGCCTTGAGGCTGATGAGGAACAACGGCACCTTGCCGCCCTGGAAATTCTTGACTGGCGTGCGCCGGTCGGTGGTGTCGCCAGTCAGCAACGAATAACCGATAGCGCGCTGCTGCAACTCCTGCTCGATCAGCGCCAGCATCGAGGTGAACTGGGAGAACAGCAGGATGCGCCGACCTTCGCCGAGCAACTCTTCGAGCATCTCCATCAGGCTGATCAGCTTGCCGCTGCCCGAGCGCAATGCCTTCGCCGTGAGCGGCATGTTGATCAAGCGCAGATCGCAGCAGACCTGACGCAGCTTGAGCAAGGCATCAAGAATGATGATCTGACTGCGCGCCACACCACTGCGGGCAATTTCGTCGCGCACTTTTTTGTCCATCGCCACGCGCACCGTTTCATAGACGTCGCGCTGGCCGTCGCTGAGTTCAACCCAATGGATGATTTCGGTTTTCGGCGGCAGCTCAGTGGCGACCTGATCTTTCTTGCGACGCAGCAAAAACGGCTTGATGCGCGCCGTCAGGTGCTGCATGCGCTGGACATTGCCATGCTTCTCGATCGGTGTGCGGTAATCGCGGTTGAAGGATTTGCTGTCGCCCAGCCAGCCAGGCATGAGGAAATGAAACTGCGACCACAGCTCGCCGAGATGGTTTTCCAGTGGCGTGCCGCTCAGACACAAGCGCTGACGGGCCTGCAAGTCACGTGCGGCCTGCGCCGCTTTGCTCAGCGAGTTCTTGATGTTCTGCGCTTCGTCGAGAATCAGTACGCTCCACGACTGCGGCCGCAACGTTTCAAGATCCCTGGGCAGCAAGGCGTAAGTGGTCAGCACCAAGTCGTATTCGGCGAGATTGGCGAAGTCTTTTTGCCGCCCGGTCCCATGCAGCGCCAGGACCTTCAACTGAGGCGTGAAGCGCTGTGCCTCGTCGAGCCAGTTGGGAATCAGGCTGGTCGGCATCACCGCCAGTGCCGGGCAATCGAGGCGCCCGGCGTGCTTTTCCGTGAGCAGATGCGCCAGGGTCTGCAGGGTTTTGCCCAAGCCCATGTCATCGCCAAGAATGCCGCCGACCTCCAGCTCCCGCAGAGTCTGCATCCAGCCAAGGCCTTCGAGCTGATACGGGCGCAGCTGCGCATTAAGGCCGGCTGGCGCAGCAATGTGGGTGTGACTGGAATTGTGCAGCCGCTTGGCAAAAGTGCGCAGGCGTTCGCCGCCCTGCCATTCCAGTGGCACGCCATCGAGCATACTCAGGCGCGCGGCGTCTGGAGCAGTCAAGCGCAGCGCATCGCCCTGATGTCCGCCCAGGTACAGCTCGCCCAGCGTCGCCATCAGCGGTTTGACCCGACTCAGCGGCAAGGCCACCTTGGCGCCTGCCGGGTCGCCAAAACCGCTGGGCTTGAGTTCGATCAGGAGTTTTTCGTCGTCGCTGCGTTGCGCCAGATTCACCGGGTCGAGCAAACGTGGCTGGGTACGCAACAGATGCAGAAGGATCGGCAACAAGCTGTAGCGCTCGCCATTGACGACGATGCCCAGTTGCAGATCAAACCATTGATGCCCGGCCTCTTCTTCGACCTCCGCGTACCAGTGTTCAACCGGCTGCACATCGAAATGGAAGCCGGGACTGATTTCGATTTCCCAGTCCGCGGCGCGCAGTGTGGCAAGCCCTTCGTGCATGAATCCGAGCCAGGCGGAATCATCCGGCAAAGTGAACATCTCGCCGGCGCGATCCATAGCGCTCTTGCGCGTGGCTTTTTTAAAGCCGTGCTTTTGCAGGCTCTGGCGCAGCTTCTTTTCCATCGCAGGCTGGCGCCGAATGCGCTGGGTTTCAGTGCCATTGAGGACCATCACTTCCGGATTACGATCCACCGCCGGATGACCGTTGTAGGTAAACACCAGAGCGGCGCGGTGCTCCAGAACGTATTCCCAGCGCGAACGCTCCCGGCCGCTGACCAAGGTCAGTTGCGGCTGCGGAAGCACGTCATCGATGATTCGTTCGGTGAGTTTGTGCGGCGGCGGGATTTTGGTCATCGCGCTCATGCGATGGCTGAACTGCATGGCCTGACGCGCGGGGATATCTGGGGCGAGGGTCAAATGGCAGGCCAGTTTTTCTTCCAGTTCACTGAACAGAGGGCCAACCTGTCGCTGCTCACGATCGAGGTAATAAAGCGGCTCCAGCGCCAGCACGGTTTCCTGCGCAGCTTCTGCACTGCTCCACTGGGCGCGGAACCCACCGTCGGCCTGCTCGGCCCAAGAGAACAGACCCATGCGTTTCGCGCCCGGCGTCAGTGGCTGCAAGTTTTCGAAGTCGAGGAACAGGCGGGAGGTGCGCAGGAGCATTTCCAGCAGTTCCGCGCCACTGCTGCCTTCCAGCGGATAGCCGCTGTAATAGGCGTGATGGGAATGCATGGCGACCAACAGCCTGGCGACGCGCAGATCCAGTTCGGACAGATAACCGGGCTGACGCATGAGCATGTCCGACAGCGAATACACCGGTTTTACTTCGCGTAACTCTCCGCTCTTGAGCTGATAGACCTTGAAAATATCGAGCAGCCACTTGCCGTTCGCAGACGTGGGTTTGAGTTTGTAAAACAGGCGCGTGCCCGCGGTTTGCGCCCCTTCGTCGACGAGCCTGGCCGGGACGGGGACTGTCGAAAGCCAATGCTCGAGCGCCCGACCCAAGGGGATCTGTGCGTCACTTTCGGACGTATCGTCGTCAATGCCCTGCAGGTGATAGAGCACCGCCGCGCAGTGCTTGCAATCAATCACGACGGGGCAGGTGCACAAGCAACGCAAATTAACCGATCCCAGGCGATCTTCGGACAGGTAGATGCTTTGTTCATACGCCTGAGTTTCCGAACCGACGCAGAACGCCTCGATCTTCCTGTCATCGATCTCGATGATCTCTACCCGATCATCGGCAGCATAAGCGCGGGCCTTGGCCAACGCCTTGCTACTGAATGCGTCAGTCCATGCCAGCCCTTTAAGCCGCTCGATGAAAATGCTCATGGACAGTCCTTAGCTGGCCAACACCCGCGCCAACGTCGATTTCACCTTGCCCATCCCGTCATGCAGCGCCTGCTCGATTTCGGCCATGGTGATCACCGCCGTGGTCTTGCCTGCTGCCGGGTTCACCACCAGCGACAGGCAGGCGTAATCCAGATCCAGCTCACGGGCCAATGCCGCTTCCGGCATGCCGGTCATGCCGACGATGTCGCAACCGTCACGCTCCAGACGCACGATCTCCGCCACGGTTTCCAGACGCGGGCCCTGGGTGCAGGCGTACACCCCCTGATCGCTGTATTCGCAGCCTTCGGCAGCCAGCGCGGCGATCAATTGCTGACGCAGCGGCTCACTGTAAGGGAAGCTGAAATCGATATGGGTGACGTGCTCCAGATCATCGGCGAAAAACGTGTGTTCGCGGCCACTGGTGTAATCAACGATCTGATGCGGCACGCAGAAATGGCCGGTGCCCATCGCCGGATGAATCCCGCCCACCGCATTGACCGCGATGATCGCCTCGGCGCCGGCCTGCTTCAGCGCCCACAGGTTGGCGCGGTAGTTGACCTTGTGCGGCGGGAAGCGATGTGGATGGCCGTGACGGGCGAGGAACAGCACTTCCTTGCCGGCGTACTCGCCGATTTGCACCTCGGCCGAAGGCGCACCGTAAGGGGTGTCCACCGCCAACGACTGACGAATGCTCAAGCCTTCGAGCTGGGTCAGGCCGGTGCCACCGATGATTGCGTAAACCGTCATAACGAAGAGTCCTTAATCGATCAATTGAGCGTCTTTGAGCGCGCCGATGGCGGTGAGCCAGCGCGGATCCTGACGGTAGTCGGTGCTGGCGAACGCCTGCCCGCGCATCCGCGCAATGCGTGCGGACGGCTTGACCTTCATCCGTTGCGCAGCACTCAGGGCCAGTTCGGCCGCAGCGCGGTCGTTGCACACCAGGCCCATGTCGCAACCGGCGCTGAGCGCGGCTTCAATGCGACTGGCGGCGTCGCCGACCACATGGGCGCCGGCCATCGACAGGTCGTCGCTGAAAATCACGCCGTCGAACTGCAACTCGCCGCGCAGGATGTCCTGCAACCAACGGCGGGAGAATCCGGCCGGCTGCGAATCGACTTGCGGATAGATGACGTGCGCCGGCATCACCGCTGCCAATTGCTTGCTTAGTCTGGCGAACGGTACGAAGTCGTTTGCACGAATCTCGTCGAGGCTGCGTTCGTCATTCGGGATCGCGACGTGGGAGTCGGCTTCGGCCCAACCGTGACCGGGGAAATGCTTGCCGGTAGCGGCCATGCCCGCGCTGTTCATGCCGCGGATGAAGGCGCCGGCGAGCAACGCGGCGCGCTCGGGATCCCCTTCGAACGAACGCGTGCCAACCACGGCGCTGCGCTGGTAATCCAGATCCAGCACCGGGGCGAAACTCAGGTCGAGGCCAACCGCCAGCACTTCGGTGGCCATGATCCAGCCGCATTGTTCGGCGAGGTATTCGGCGTTCGGGTTGTCGGCAATGGCGCGCATCGCCGGCAGGCGCACGAAGCCCTGACGCAGACGCTGCACGCGACCGCCCTCCTGGTCGACCGCCAGCAGCAGATCCGGGCGAATGGCGCGGATGGCGGCGCTCAACTCACGCACCTGGCGCGGGTGCTCGATGTTGCGGGCAAAAATGATCAGGCCGCCCACTTCGGGCTGACGCAACAATTGGCGATCCTCGGCCGTCAGCCAGGTACCGGCGACGTCCACCATCAACGAGCCTTGCAGGCCAGCAGTCATAGAGATTCCTTGAAAACGAAAAACCCGATTCGCACGACATCGCCACCGAGAGCGGTGCCCGGCAGGTTGGCGATGTCGATAGGAAACGGGTTCAGAACGAGAGTCGGCATGGGCGGCTAGCTTAGCGGATGTAAACTGCCGCGCCCACCCGTGTGCGGTTAAACCTTGGCGGCTACCGGGGTCGATTTGCTGCGCGGACGAAGTTGCGCAGTCGCCATGGCCGGGTCGGTGACACCGGTTTCGGCACGCATGCCGGCGGCAAGGAACGGCACCATCAGACGCATCACCTGTTCGATCGAGGTGTTGACGCCGAAATCGGTCTCGGCAATCGCACGCAAGGCCTTGATCCCGGACATGCTGAACGCCGCAGCGCCGAGCATGAAGTGCACGCGCCAGAACAGTTCGATAGGTGGAATGCGTGGAGCTGCTTCATTGACCAGCAGCATGTAGCGGCGGAACACCTTGCCGTACATGTCTTCCAGATAGCGACGCAAGTGGCCTTGGCTCTGGCTGAACGCCAGGCCGAGCAAACGCATGAAGATCGACAGATCGTTACCGCTGCGTGGCTGCACCACGAGCGCCTGTTCGACGAGAATTTCCAGCAGTTCTTCAAGGGTCGGCTTGTTTTCAGGCTTGGCCTGGCGACGCTCCAGCTCCTTATCGAGGCTGATGCAGAACGGCCCGAGGAAGCGCGAGAAAACCGCCTGGATCAGCGCTTTCTTGGAGCCGAAATGATAGTTCACCGCCGCCAGGTTTACTCCGGCTTTGCTGGTGATCAAACGCAATGAGGTTTCCGCGAAACCTTTCTCCGCGAACAACTGCTCGGCAGCATCAAGAATGCGTTCAACGGTTTCCGACTGGGCCATGGCTACTCCGCCTGACAAACACTTGTTTGAAACATACGTTTCAGCCTGTGCCTTGTCAAGCCTGCCAGTCCGTTTTGGGAATGGTCGGTCAGCTATTTAACCACACTGGACCGCTCCTTTAATAAGCACGGCTGCCGACCGTCCGGCGGCCTGCAAAAAAACGGGCATTGCCAAGACCGCTTCACTGTATATAATCCCAGTCACTGTATAAAAAGACAGAGCGATCAATATGCTAAAGCTGACGCCACGCCAAGCCGAGATTCTGGCCTTTATCAAACGCTGCCTCGAAGACAACGGCTACCCGCCAACCCGCGCGGAAATCGCTCAGGAACTGGGGTTCAAGTCGCCCAACGCGGCGGAAGAACACCTCAAGGCCCTGGCCCGCAAGGGTGCGATCGAGATGACCCCGGGCGCCTCCCGCGGCATTCGCATTCCCGGGTTTGAAGCCAAGGCTGACGACTCTACCCTGCCGATCATTGGCCGGGTCGCCGCCGGTGCACCGATCCTCGCCCAGCAGCACATCGAAGAGTCCTGCAATATCAACCCTGCGTTCTTCCACCCTCGCGCTGATTACCTGCTGCGCGTACACGGCATGAGCATGAAGGACATCGGTATTTTCGACGGTGACCTGCTGGCGGTTCACACCACCCGCGAAGCACGCAATGGTCAGGTCGTGGTTGCGCGAATCGGCGACGAAGTCACCGTCAAACGCTTCAAGCGCGAAGGCAGCAAAGTCTGGCTGATTGCCGAAAACCCTGAGTTCGCCCCTATCGAAGTCGACCTGAAAGATCAGGAACTGGTGATCGAAGGCTTGAGTGTCGGCGTAATCCGCCGCTAAAGGAGGCTTTATGCAGTTCCCACACACACCTCAGCAAACACAACTGCCGTTATTCGAAGCGTTTCTGGCACAACCGATGGCGCCGATCCTGAAAGATGTGGTCGAGCGCCCATGGATTGCCGAACCGGAAGTATTCAGCGAGCTGTCACTGCGCGGTGCAGCCGGGAACTGCCTGAACCTGCTTGCCCCGATCCTTCGCGAACTGAGTGAAGATCAGGACGCGCGCTGGCTGACGCTGATTGCCCCTCCTGCCAGCCTGACCCAGACCTGGCTGCGCGAGGCCGGCCTGAACCGTGAACGCATTCTGCTGCTGCAACCACGTGGCGCGCAAAGCGCCCAGCAACTGGCCTGCGAAGCACTGCGTCTGGGTCGTAGCCACACGGTGGTGACCTGGCTCAACCCGCTGAACACAAGCTCACGGCAGCAGTTGATCAGCGCTGCGCGCACGGGCGACGCTCAGAGCCTGAATATTCGATTGGGTTGATTCACTTGTGACACGCGCTGTGTGAAGCGCATGGCTTCTCCAAGGACAGAGAAGCCGATCTGATGCGGTAACAGCAAACGCCGACAGGCGGGGCTCAGTGAAGAACCCGCGGCCCTTCTTCCTTATCAAATTCGCCTTCAACCATACGACCGGCCATCTGCACACCGACGCTCAACATCGCCTTGGCGATTTCCACGTGCTGGCCTTGCAGGAACGCCTTGGCATCCTCGGAGAAATCCAGCGTCACCAGAGACCCCTCGTCCTCAGCCCTGCGCAGTTCGATTCGGCCGTCTGGTAACTCGACAATTTCTAGAAAGGACGTTGGCATATAGGTCTGTTCTCCACGAAAGGCAGGGATTATATAGACATCATTCAGGCTTCGCTCGGTATCTTGACCAGCAGCATGTTTCAGATTGCCACCGTGTCAATTGTCCTCAGCATTCGTTCAAGCCTTCGCGAAAGCGGATGGCCAGGCCTTTGAGATTTTGCCGCCAGCTCTCCAGCTCTTCGCGGCTCAACTCTTGCGGCGTCTCTTCTTCATCCAGATTAACGGCCTGAATCAATGGCTGTGTCACATCACCCTTGGGCTTGTGTGGCACCCGTGGCGGCTGAAACAACGCCGAGTGCGCCGCCAGCAGTTTCGCCAGCCAGGTTTCAGGATTGCCCGCCAACTCGATCATCTCGGCCAGCTCAGGGATCGCAATCGATTCCAGGACTTCGCGAGTCAGCAACGCTTCCGCTCGCGACGCATTAGCCTGAGGCAGACGGTAGAAACCGGCGATCTCATGGCACAGCCCTAGAAGCGCGCCATAGAGGTGAAACAACGCCGATTCACGCCCAGCTTGAATCAACGCCAACGAATTCATCGCCCGCCCCTCTTCGGCGCGAGCCAGAGCGTCCAGCGATAGGCCGGCGAAATAGATCTTCTGATTGGTGCGGGTATAGAGTTCGTGCGCCATGCCGGCAGTCTCCACAGCGAAATAATTGCGTCACACAGACCCGACAGTGTCATGGATCAACGGATCCGACCGCAAGCACAAAACAAAAAGGCCGCATGAAAACCCGAGGGTCATCATGCGGCCTTTGGTGTATCAGGCTAACGCTTACTCGGCCTTGGCTTTCGTGCGCTTGTCTTCAACAGTCCACTTGCCACCGTCGTAATAAGCCTTCCAGCCGGTAGGCTTGCCGTCGACCTCGGTCTGCACGTATTGCTCCTTGGTCTTGCGGCTGTAACGGATGACCGCTGGCAGACCATCAGGATCCTTCTGCGGTGCTTCACAGAGGAAATGGTACTTCGGATCGATCTCGTCCTTGTGCGGCAGAATCTCGATCACCAGCGGAGCACGAGTCTCGCGGTTTTTCGGGAACTGGCTAGCCGCCAGGAACAGACCGGAAGCACCGTCGCGCAGGATGTAGGTGTCGTTGACCTTTTCGCATTTCAGCTCAGGCATCTTCACCGGATCCATCTTCGGCGGCGCCGCATCACCGCTCTTGAGCAGTTTGCGGGTGTTCTTGCAGGTCGGATTGGTGCAACCGAAGAACTTGCCGAAGCGGCCGGTCTTGAGCTGCATCTCGCTGCCGCACTTGTCGCATTCCAGGCTCGGACCTTCGTAGCCCTTGATACGGTAGTTGCCCTCTTCGATTTCGTAGCCGGCGCAATCAGGGTTGTTACCGCAGATGTGCAGCTTGCGCTTCTCGTCGAGCAGGTAAGCGTCCATCGCCGTGCTGCAGATCGGGCAGCGATGCTTGCCGCGCAGCACCAGCGACTCCGATTCACCCTCGTCGTCCGCCGCAATCTCGTCGCCCGGAACCAGGTTGACGGTGGCCTTGCAGCGCTCTTTTGGTGGCAGGCTGTAACCCGAGCAACCGAGGAACACGCCAGTCGATGCGGTACGAATCTGCATCGGACGACCGCACGTGGTGCACGGAATATCAGTCATGACCGGCTGGTTGGCACGCATGCCGTTGTCCGGGTTCTCGGCCACTTCGAGCTTCTTCTTGAAGTCGCCGTAGAACTCGTCCAGCACGTTTTTCCAGTCGCGCTCGCCCTGAGCCACGTCATCGAGGTTCTCTTCCATGCCGGCGGTGAAGCCGTAGTCCATGAGATTCGAGAAGCTCTCCGACAGACGCTCGGTGACGATGTCGCCCATCTTTTCCGAATAGAAACGACGGTTGTGCAGAGTCACGTAGCCGCGATCCTGAATGGTCGAAATGATCGCCGCGTAGGTCGAAGGACGACCGATGCCGCGTTTTTCCATTTCTTTCACCAGACTGGCTTCCGAGTAACGGGCCGGCGGCTTGGTGAAGTGCTGCGATGGATCAAGCTTGATCAGCTTCATCACGTCGCCCTGCGCCATGTCCGGCAGAACATCGTCATCGCCAGGCTTGGCGATCTGCGGCATGACGCGGGTGTAGCCGTCGAACTTCAGGATGCGGCCCTTGGCGCGCAGCTCGAAATCCCCAGCGGCGACGCTGACGGTGGTCGACAGGTACTGCGCCGGCAGCATCTGGCAGGCGAGAAACTGGCGCCAGATCAGCTCGTAGAGGCGCTCTGCGTCACGCTCCATGCCCGCAAGTTTGCTCGGCGTGGTGTTGGCGTCAGACGGACGAATCGCTTCGTGAGCCTCTTGTGCGCCTTCCTTGCTGCTGTAGACGTTCGGCGTTTCCGGCAGGTACTTCTTGCCGAACTCGTCTTCGATGTAAGTCCGCGCCATTGCCACGGCATCAGCCGAAAGATTGGTCGAGTCGGTACGCATATAAGTGATGTAGCCGGCTTCATACAAGCGCTGGGCCATCATCATGGTTTTCTTCACGCCGAAGCCCAGGCGGTTGCTCGCCGCCTGCTGCAGGGTTGACGTGATGAACGGCGCCGACGGCTTGCTGCTGGTCGGTTTGTCTTCGCGCTTGACGATGCTGTAGCTGGAAGACTTGAGCTTCTCCAGCGCGGCCGTGGCCTGGGCTTCGTTGAGCGGCTTGAAGGCTTCGCCCTTCTCGCGAGCCACTTCGAAGCGTACGGTCGAGCCTTTGGCGGTGCCGAGATCAGCGTGCACTTCCCAGTATTCTTCCGGGTTGAATGCACGAATCTCGCGCTCACGCTCGACCACCAGCTTCACGGCAACCGATTGCACGCGACCGGCCGACAGACCACGGGCGATTTTGGCCCATAGCAGCGGCGAGACCATGTAACCCACAACGCGGTCGAGGAAACGACGCGCCTGCTGGGCGTTTACACGATCGATGTCCAGCTCGCCCGGCTCGGAGAAGGCTTCCTGAATCGCCTTCTTGGTGATTTCGTTGAACACCACGCGCTTGTAGCGGCTGTCATCACCACCGATGGCTTCGCGCAGGTGCCAGGCAATGGCTTCCCCCTCGCGATCCAAGTCGGTTGCGAGATAGATGGTGTCAGCATCCTTGGCGAGCCGGCGCAGCTCTTCGATGACCTTTTCCTTGCCCGGGAGGATCTCGTACTTGGCTTTCCAGCCATGTTCCGGATCGACACCCATACGCGAGACCAGCTGCTTGCGCGCCTTCTCTTTCGGCGTGAGCACCGGCCCTTCACCTGCGGCAGCCTTGCCACGCTTGGCGGCTGGTTCTTTGCTGGCGCTAGCCGAACCGCTGGTGGGCAGGTCTCGGATATGGCCGATACTCGACTTCACCACGTATTGGTTACCCAGATACTTGTTGATGGTCTTGGCCTTAGCCGGGGATTCCACAATGACCAGCGATTTGCCCATGGATCAGAAAATTCCTGAATTCTAGAAGTGAAAGGCGGTTGGCGCCTGACGCGGCACCGCTATATATAGTTGATACAAGGTGAGGTCAAGCGCAGGGTTCTGCACGCACTCGTCTCATACCTTGGAAAAAAGGCTCGGTTCGGCTTGCACCAAAGCAAAGCGTGGCACCTGCTCGCCGTCAACCTCGACCGACTCCAGAAACATGCTCAAGGGGCGCACCCAAAAGCCGTATTCGCCATACAGGGCTTGGTAAAACACCACTTCCTCTTCGGTCTCGGAATGCCGCGCAACACTGAATACGCGGTACTGCGGCCCCTTGTAATGTTGGTAGAGCCCAGGTTGTATCGGCATGCTTCGGCCCTCACTCAAATTTTTTCAAAATAAATACAAAATAAATCCACAAAAACAAAAACCGGGGCACTTGGCCCCGGCTTCCATCGACGAGACGCTTAAACGCGTTCGAAGACGGTGGAGATGCCTTGGCCGAGACCAATGCACATGGTAGCCACCCCGAAGGTGCCGCCATTCTGCTTCATCACGTTCAGCAAGGTGCCGGAAATACGGGCACCGGAGCAACCGAACGGGTGACCCAGGGCGATCGCGCCGCCGTGCAGGTTAACCTTCTCGTTCATCTTGTCGAGCACTTTCAGATCTTTCAGCACTGGCAGGGCCTGTGCAGCGAAAGCTTCGTTGAGCTCGAAGAAGTCGATATCGTTGATGCCAAGGCCCGCACGCTTCAGGGCTTTTTGTGTTGCCGGAACTGGACCATAGCCCATGATCGCCGGATCCACACCCGCCACTGCCATCGAACGGATCACGGCCATCGGCTGGATCCCCAGATCCTGCGCACGCTGCGCCGACATCACGATCATGCACGAAGCACCATCGGTGATCTGCGACGAAGTACCGGCAGTCACGGTGCCGCCCTTTGGATTGAAGGCAGGCTTGAGGGCCGCCAGACTTTCCAGGGTAGTTTCCGGACGAATGGTTTCGTCGTAGTCGTACAGCTTCAGGAAGCCGTTTTCGTCGTAGCCCTGCATCGGGATGATTTCGTCTTTGAACTTGCCTTCCACAGTCGCCTTATGAGCGAGCTGGTGGGAGCGCACGCCAAAGGCGTCCTGCTGCTCACGGGTGATGCCATGCATCTTGCCGAGCATTTCTGCAGTCAGCCCCATCATGCCCGAGGCTTTCGCCGCGTACAGCGACATATGCGGGTTCGGATCAACACCGTGCATCATGCTCACGTGGCCCATATGCTCGACGCCACCAACCACGAATACGTCACCGTTACCGGTCATGATCGCTTGCGCCGCCGTGTGCAGAGCACTCATCGACGAGCCGCACAGACGGCTGACGGTCTGGCCGGCCGAGGTGTGCGGGATCTGGGTCATCAGCGACGCCATGCGTGCGATGTTCCAGCCCTGCTCCAGGGTCTGGTTTACACAGCCCCAGATCACGTCCTCGACTTCAGCAGGATCGACCTTGGCGTTGCGTTCCAGCAGTTTGCTGATCAGGTGTGCCGACATGTCTTCGGCACGGGTGTTGCGGTGCATGCCGCCCTTGGAGCGGCCCATCGGCGTACGACCGAAGTCGACAATCACGACGTCTCTAGGATTCAAGCTCATAAGTTCACTCTCACTCTAGTTGGGGGCGCTTAACCGAAGAAGCTCTGGCCGTTTTTGGCCATTTCGCGCAGCTTCGCGGTCGGGTGGTACAGCGCGCCCAAATCAGCGTACTGGTCAGCCAGGGCAACGAACTCGGCAACACCGATCGAATCGATGTAGCGCAGCGCACCGCCACGGAATGGAGGGAAACCGATACCGTAAACCAGACCCATGTCGGCTTCAGCGGCAGTTTCAACGATGCCATCTTCCAGGCAGCGCACGGTTTCCAGGCACAGCGGGATCATCATCCAGTTGATGATGTCTTCGTCAGTGACTTCGCGCTGCTCGTAAACGATCGGCTTGAGCACTTCGAGTACCGACGGATCGGCGACTTTCTTCTGCTTGCCTTTCTTGTCGGCCTCGTAGGCGTAGAAGCCCTTGCCGTTCTTCTGCCCCAGGCGTTTGGCTTCGTACAGCACGTCGATGGCCGAACGACGGTCATCCTTCATGCGATCCGGGAAACCTTCAGCCATCACGTCACGACCGTGGTGACCGGTGTCGATGCCGACCACGTCCATCAGGTACGCCGGGCCCATTGGCCAGCCGAATTTTTCCATGACCTTGTCGATGCGGACGAAGTCCACGCCGGCGCTGACCAGTTTGGCGAAGCCGCCGAAGTACGGGAACAGAACGCGGTTGACCAGGAAGCCCGGGCAGTCGTTGACGACGATCGGGTTCTTGCCCATTTTCTTGGCGTAGGCAACGGTGGTGGCAATCGCCAGCTCGCTGGACTTCTCGCCACGGATCACTTCCACCAGCGGCATCATGTGCACCGGGTTGAAGAAGTGCATGCCGACGAAGTTTTCCGGACGCTTGAGGGCCTTGGCCAGCAGGCTGATGGAAATGGTCGAGGTGTTGGACGCGAGGATGGTGTCCTCTTTGACTTTGTCTTCGACTTCAGCCAGTACCGCTTGCTTGACCTTCGGGTTCTCGACCACAGCCTCTACAACCAGGTCGACGTGACCGAAGTCGCCGTAAGACAGGGTCGGACGAATGCCGTTGAGCACTTCAGCCATTTTCGCAGCAGTCATGCGGCCTTTATCAACGCGGCCAACCAGCAGTTTGGCGGCTTCGGCCAGACCCTGCTCGATACCGTGCTCGTTGATGTCCTTCATCAGGATCGGCGTACCTTTGGAGGCCGACTGATAGGCGATGCCGCCACCCATGATGCCGGCGCCCAGTACGGCAGCCTGCTTCACGTCCTTGGCGATTTCGTCGTAGGCCTTGGCCTTTTTCTTCAGTTCCTGATCGTTCAGGAACAGACCGATCAAGCTCTGCGCGGCAGAGGTCTTGGCCAGTTTGACGAAACCTGCTGCTTCGACTTCCAGCGCCTTGTCACGACCGAAGTTCGCGGCTTTCTGGATAGTCTTGATCGCTTCGACCGGCGCCGGGTAGTTCGGGCCAGCCTGACCGGCCACGAAACCTTTGGCGGTTTCGAAAGCCATCATTTGTTCAATGGCGTTGAGCTTGAGCTTTTCCAGCTTCGGCTGACGCTTGGCCTTGTAATCGAACTCGCCGGAGATGGCACGCTTGATCAGTTCAAGGGCAGCTTCCTGCAGCTTCTCTGGAGCAACCACGGCGTCGACGGCGCTGACTTTCAGCGCATCTTCAGGACGGTTTTCCTTGCCGGCGGCAATCCACTCGATGGCGTTATCGACGCCGATCAGACGTGGCAGACGCACGGTACCGCCGAAGCCCGGATAGATGCCCAGTTTGACTTCCGGCAGACCGATCTTGGCCTTGGTCGACATGACGCGGTAGTCCGCAGCCAGGCACATTTCCAGACCGCCACCCAGAGCGATGCCGTTGATCGCGGCCACGGTCGGAACGTTGAGGTCTTCGAAATCGCTGAAGATCTTGTTGGCTTCGAGATTGCCAGCAACCAGCTCGGCATCCGGCAGCTTGAAGTTGTCGACAAATTCGGTGATGTCGGCGCCGACGATGAACACGTCCTTGCCACTGCTGACGATCACGCCCTTGATCGAAGCATCTGCCTTGATGGTGTCCACGGCCTGACGCAGTTCGTTCAGGGTAAGACGGTTGAACTTGTTGACGGACTCACCCTTGAGGTCGAATTTCAATTCGACGATGCCACTTTCAAGAGCTTTAACCGTGATGGCTTTACCTTCGTAAATCATCAACTGATCTCCACGATATGGAAGCTGAACAGTACACGTCGGACGCAGGTAAATGGCTCGGCAGGACGTTTTTTCGTCGATGCTGACGCCAATCCACCCGGCACACCCGCCAACGCGATAGTCGGGATTCTGTAGGAGCAGTCTGTAAGACAAACGCTCAATTCATACGCCCGTTTGATTTGGGTACGTCACCTTCACGGAATTTCCAACAATTGTCAATCGCCCAAAATACGGGTGGAAATGCGACTTTGCGGTCACTTCCGTCGCACGCAGAGCTGCAATACGCCTCTGCATGCAAAGCCATTCATAGAATCAATAGTTAGAAAAGTCGCCCTAATTCGCAACGAGCCCTGTTTAAAAGGCTACGCTGGCTGGACTACAGGGATATCCGCTGACTGCAAAAAGACGAATCAGCGACAAAAACAGTTACCGGCCTGCCTGGCCACCCCGCCCGATGAATCATGTCGGGCTTTTTATTGCTCGTCTGCCGGACGCTCCCCACCCTTGCAGTGGGAAAAGTCCGCGAGTCATGCCAGTGCTTTCAGAGTCGCATCGATATCCTGCAGAACCGTGGCTTCGCCCTTCTCCCCCCAGTACAAAGCGATCATCTGCTTGTCGGCCTCGACCTTGAACACGTTGCCCGGCAACTTTTCGAAATGATTGAGCAACAATCGGTCTTCGCAGACTTCCTGCCACTGATTGACCCACACGCCCGGCGATTTCTGCCAGTAGGTCCAGCACGCCGGCTGACCGCCACGCCGTGGCCGATGATATTGCGCACACGGGTTGGGCGGCTCCTGAGACAGCCAGTGCGGCCACTCCTGAGGCGCTAACTGCATGGCCAGTCCGATGCGCCGAGCCTCCATGCGCAGGGCCATCCGGCCACTCTGCACGCGCGATGGGCGCAACCATGCCAGTGGACTCAGAACCACCAGCAGGATTGACACCACCAACCAGACCGTCATATCTCTACTCCCGACTTATAGGTGAGCGCATTGCGTCACTTTGGAACCAATGCGCTTGAAACCAGCCATACTTAACAATATTGAACCGTCACGAGGAGCACCTCATGCCCTACAACCATATCCTGGTCGCCGTAGACCTGACCGAAGAGTGCGACCCTGTGATCCACCGCGCCCGCGAGCTGTCAGCGAGCAACGGTGCCAAGCTGTCGCTGGTGCATATCGTCGAACCAATGGCGATGGCATTCGGCGGCGATGTGCCGATGGATCTGTCACAACTGCAACAGCAGCAGTTCGATCAGGCCAAGCAACGCCTTGATACGCTCAAGCACAAATACCCCGAGCTGGAAGGCGCCAATTGCCACCTGACCTACGGCCAGCCACGCCAGGAAATCCATCACTTCGCCAAGGAGCAACTGTGCGACCTGATCGTGGTCGGCAGCCATGGCCGCCATGGTCTGGCGCTGCTGCTCGGCTCCACCGCCAACGACGTGCTGCACGGCGCGCCTTGCGATGTACTCGCAGTGCATCTGGTCAAACGCTGAAACACTGATCAGTGTGGGGGCGGGCCCCCGCGCGCCCCCGCCGCGACAAAAACCAAAAAAAACCCC